>NZ_RYDI01000010.1:0-52123 GCF_003970335.1 Flavobacterium sp. LS1P28
CAAGCTACAATTACTTGCGGCAAAACAACAAAATATTCTGGTTTCCAAATCTTCGCGTTAGGGATAGTAGTGGAAAGCCCGCAAGAAAGTGGAGTGTAACGCAACTTTATGAGGACTTGTAGCGGATAGCCCGACCGTTTATAAAAAAGAGAGGCTACTATCGATATTGATAATAGCCTCTCTTTTTTATAAATGGGAACGCACTAATGATAATCTAATCGAAACGTATGGCTTTGACTGGAGAAATTTTAGTTATTATATAGGACGGAATTAATAATACAAAAAAACAAACGGTCACAGTAAGTAGGTTTAGCACTAGGATATATCCCCAATTTAAATAAACTGGTGCTTGGTTTACATAATAGTTTTCTGGATTCAACTGGATCACGCCAAATTGTTGCTGGAGTAACAATAGTGCTATTCCGATTAAGTTTCCCCAGAAAAGCCCTCTTACGATAAGATAGAAGGCATTATATAGAAATATTTTCCGGACGGACCAATTATTGGCTCCTAACGCTTTTAGGATTCCTATCATTTGGGTTCGTTCGAGAATTAATACTAATAGTGCAACCACCATGTTGATTGTGGCCACAAGAATCATGACAACTAATATAACGATGATATTAAAATCGAATAGCTGAAGCCATTCAAATATATAGCTGTATTTTTCTAGTATGGTTTTACTATCTAATGTAGAAGCTGTTTGTGCATAGACTTGTTCTCCGGTAGCTTCGATAGTATTAAAATCGTCAACAAAAACTTCGAAAGCACCAATTTGATCCGGAGTCCATTTATTGATACGCTGCATGTGACGAATATCTCCTATTATATAGGTTGCATCGAATTCCTGAAAACCGGAATTGAAGATTCCTGTAATTTTAAATCTCCGAATATTGGGCAACTGATTTTGATTTTCTTTGATGAAGAATGTATTGAACAGATCTCCTACTTTCAAATTCAACCTATTGGCAAGGAATTGAGACAATAACACTTCTTGATTCACATTTTTTGAATAATCAGGTAATTTGCCTGAAACCAGATACTCTTTTATATTATCCCATTTGTAATCATTCCCCACTCCCTTGAAAATAATTCCTTCGAAAGCGGTTTCGGTTCTAATAATTCCTGCTTTACTGGCAATGGCTTGAATATGCTCCACTTCAGGAACAGCAGTAAATTTTGGATAAAAATCTTGTTTTTTAGAAATTGGAACTACCGTGACTTCGGATTGATTGTTGTCATAATTGGAAATAACGATGTGTCCGTTGAAAGCCGCAACCTTCTCTCGGATTTTTTGTTGCAGTCCAATTCCTGTCGCTACCGAAATAATCATCATAATCATACCAATTGCAATTGCTGAAATAGCAATTTTTATAATTGGAGCAGATATGCTACTTTTATAATCTTTAGCAGTTATGAGTCTTTTGGCTATGAAATATTCTAAATTCAAAATTTATAGTTTGCAACAAAGATACATAAAGTTTTTTGCCACAGATTAAACAGATTTAAACAGATCAAAAATAGTACTATGAAATATTTTAGCTATACTTACCTCTTATTATTGACATTAGTTGTACAATCCTCTTGTGGAAGTTCTACAAAAAACAATCAGTATAGCAGCAGTACGGATAGCTTGCCAAAAATCCATTTCCAACCATTTTTTAGACCACATCAAATACCAATATTTAAAACGGGAGCCGATAATTACGAAAAATATATTTCTCTGTTAGAAAATAAAACAACAGGAATTGTAACCAATCAAACGGGAATTCTATCTGACAAAACCCATTTTGTTGATTTTTTACTTTCCAAAAATATCAATGTGCAAACTATTTTTGCTCCAGAACATGGTTTTCGTGGCACTGCTGATGCGGGAGAACATGTGGTTGATGGAAAAGATTCTAAAACCGGGCTGCCAATTATTTCTCTATACGGTGATAATAAAAAACCAAAACAAGAACACCTCGCTGGAATCGATATCATGATTTTCGACTTGCAAGATGTAGGCGCACGGTTTTATACTTACATCTCCTCGTTACATTACATCATGGAAGCTTGCGCTGAAAACAACATTCCGCTTTTAGTTCTTGACAGACCAAATCCGAATGGAAGTATAGTCGACGGTCCAATTCTTGAGCCAGAATTTACCAGTTTTGTAGGCATGCATCCAATTCCTTTGTTTCATGGAATGACAATTGGCGAATATGCACAAATGATTAATGGGAAGAAATGGCTGAAAAATGGCATTCAATGCAAATTGACCGTTATTCCGTGTATTAATTACAACCGAAAAATGAATTATAGTTTACCTGTAAAACCTTCACCGAATCTTCCAAATGATCAAGCCGTGAATCTTTATGCAAGTTTGTGTCTGTTTGAAGGCACAAATGTAAGTGTGGGTCGTGGAACTGAAAAACAATTTCAGATTTATGGCTCTCCGTATCTACCAAAAAGTGATTTTAGTTTTATACCCAAACCAAATTTTGGTGCACAAAATCCAGTTTACAATGGCGTGAAATGTTATGGGGAAGATTTATCAACACATACAAAGGTCAGTAAACTAGAATTAAAATGGTTGATTCAAGCCTATCAAAGCACAACGGAAAAATCGAAATTCTTCAATCCTTTTTTTACCAAACTTGCAGGAACTAAAAAACTGCAACAGCAAATAGAAAATGGAATTTCCGAAAATGAAATCAGAAAAAGCTGGCAGAAAGGACTTATCGAGTTTAAAGCAATGAGAATGAAATATTTGATATACTAATTCCCACCCCCTTCCGATCCCGAAGTTTCGGGACGGGACTCTACAAAGCAGAGGGAGACAAAATAGAAAATTTTTAAAGCGGCATTTTCTTTTTCATTTCCTCTACAATATTAAACGCTGCCGGGCATATCGCTACGTTTTTCAGGGTTAAGTCTGTAATTTGTTGGAATTTTTTTCGATCCGTATGCGGGAATTCTCTACACGCTTTTGGACGTACGTCATATATCATGCACGCATTTTCATCATCGAGAAAAGTACAGGGTACACTTTGCAAAACATAATCTCGGTCTTCATCGATTTGAAGGTATTGCTGGATAAACTGTTGTGGCTTTTGGCGTAGGTATTTTGAAACACGCTCAATGTCGGCATCCGTAAATAATGGTCCCGTAGTTTTACAACAATTAGCACACTTTAAACAATCCGTTTTCTTGAATTCAGCATCATGCAAATCTTGCATCACGTAATCCAAATTCTTTGGTGTCTTTTTTTTCAGCTTATCAAAATACTTTTTGTTTTCGATATGCTTATCTTTGGCTTCCTTAGGGAGATTGTTTAAAATATGTTTCAAATTTAAAGTTTAAAGTTGGAACCACAAAAGTAACAAACTTGAATCCTTTAACCTTAAACTTTAAACAAAAAAAGATGAAAGACCTTTTTGGCAAAGCCATACTTGATTTTCAAACCAATAATTCACCCGAAGATTTAATTACGGAAACTACAATATCTGAAGAAGATGAAATGAGCGTTGCCTACTTGTTTCGTTCTTATGATGAAATGCCCCAAATGGAACAAAAAGCGTTACAACTTGCCAAAGGTAAAATCCTGGATGTTGGCTGTGGCGCAGGAAGCCATAGTTTATCTTTGCAAAACGAACGCAATCTAGACGTGACCTCTATTGATATTTCAGCAAATGCTATTCAAGCGTGTACCTTGCGTGGATTGAAAAAAGCAAAAGTTCAAGATGTACTGACATTAGAAAATGAAAAGTACGACACCATACTCCTATTGATGAATGGTGCGGGAATGTGCGGTAAACTTAAAAACATCCCGAATTTCCTTTTAAAACTAAAATCATTATTGAATCCTGGCGGACAAATTCTATTAGACAGTTCTGATATAATTTATATGTTTGATGACGATGAAGATGGCGGAAAGTGGATTCCTTCCCAAAAGGAATATTATGGAGAAATCGTTTTTAATATCTCCTACAAAGGCGAGAAAGAAAAACCATTTGACTGGATGTTCATTGATTACAACACTTTGCAAAATGCAGCTTTAGATAATGGACTAAAATGCGAGTTGATTCTTGAAGGCGAACATTTCGACTATTTAGCAAAACTTTCCATTTAGAAAACACATAAAGCTACTTAGTATGAGAAATTCAGCGGTGGAAAAATTACGTTATCCTATTGGGAAATTTATCAGACCCGAGATCTATTCAAGTGAATATCTCCATAATAAAATAAAAGAAATCGCAAGTTTTCCAGAACGATTGAAAAACGAAGTCATTCATTTGACAGAGGAACAACTAGAGACACCATACCCTCAGGATGGCTGGACGATTCGTCAAGTCATTCACCATTGCGCCGACAGTCACATGAATTGTTTCGTTAGAATTAAATGGACATTAACTGAAAATAAACCGCTAATAAAAGCGTATCACGAAGATTGTTGGGCAGAATTACATGATAATTTAACGATGCCCATTCAACCCACACTTTCATTTCTTGACGGATTGCATTTTCGTTTGGCATATATAATGAACAGTCTTTCTGAAGCAGATCTTGAAAAATCTTTTATACATCCCGAACATAATACCGTTATTCAATTGAAGGAAATAATTGGAACCTATGCTTGGCATGGAAACCACCACTTAGCGCATATTACCGAATTGAAAAAAGAAAAAGGTTGGTAGTATAAGGAGCTATTTCCAGCTATTCGCTATATCTTTTTTTCTCATTAAAAAAATGAAAAAAAAAGGATGTCGCTACTATCTGGGCTAGGGAATCTGCTAACAAGAAGTAAGCCTTCCGAAAATTAATCAGTATCTGTTTTAATTCAAAACCCCAAACAGCACTTGCTATATGAGGTTTTTAAGTATTAAGGAATATTCAAATATTTATGTGTTTGCAACGAGACACGCCATTTTGGGTTGTTCATTACATAATCAACAATTAACGGAGTCATTTCTTCTTTTTTACTCCATTCCGGTTGAAGAAATAAAATGGCATTCTCATTTACCTTATCAGCTTGCTCTTCGGCAAAAATAAAATCATGTTTATTGTAAATAATCACTTTTAATTCCTGTGCGTTATCATACACCGTCTGAGTTGGTAATTTGTTTTTCTTTGGCGACAAACAAATCCAATCCCAAGTTCCCGTAAGCGGATAAGCCCCAGAAGTTTCTATGTGCACTTTTCTATCACTATCTTTTAGCTTTTGTGTTAGCAAGCTCATGTCCCACATCAGTGGTTCCCCACCAGTAACCACAACAGTTTCTGAATATTTACTTGCATTGGCAACAATTTGATCAATACTAGTTGGCGGGTGTAGCGCCGCATTCCAGCTTTCTTTAACATCACACCAATGACAACCTACATCACATCCGCCAATTCTAATAAAGTACGCAGCTGTTCCGGTATGGTATCCTTCCCCTTGAATGGTGTAAAATTCTTCCATTAAAGGAAGCATTGCACCTTTATTAACTTCTAACTGTATTTCTTTTGATAACATTCTTTAATTTTAAAGTGCAAAGATAGTTAATTAGAAAAGGAGTCCATTTGCAAACACAGACTAAAATGATAAACTTTCAATAAGCCAAAAAAGGCGTGTATTAAACCGTTTTAAAATAATTAATCCAACTCTGAATACAACGATCCTAAAATAGGAGCACAAAAAAACCGATAGCCAAAGACTATCGGTTTTTGATATTGAGACAAATTCTTATTGTTTCAAAATTTTTATTGATTCTGTTGCATAATTATTAGCAGGGTCTAATGCTAATGTTTTTTTGAAATATTCAATAGCTTTAGGCTTGTCTGTATTAGCAAAACTGGCTGCCATATTATTGTAACATTCAATAAACTTAGTTTTTACTGCAGGTTTTGCTATTTCCTCAGCACCTAATTCCATTGTTTTTAAAAGATAATCTTCATAATTTTTCACCATCAAGTCATCTTTTTCAAGTAATCTATTGGTTCTTGCTTTATACAAGTATGCTTCTAAATAAGTAGGAGAAGCAACTAATACTTTATCAAAAGCAGCATCTGCTTTTTGCAAAGCAATTGCATCTACTTTTTCGCCTTCCTTTTTGTTAATATTGGCATAGTAATTCGCTAGACCAAAATAGACGTTGTCATCCAGATAATTAGTAGACTCAGGAGAACTGGCTCCAGATTCAAATACAGCTGCAGATTCTTTGTATAGTTTTTGAGAAAATAATTTTTTACCAATATCACTCAAATCTTGAACCGCTAATGGCTCCATTTCGATTGCTTTTTTAAGACCTTTCATTCCTGAATCAAAAGCAACGGAGTCTATAGCTAATCCATCTTCGCTAGTCCCTTTTTTAATTTTAGTCAAACCTAAATACAAATAATCTTTAGCGATTACTTTATTAGTTGGGGAAGCGATAAAACTTTCCAATGATTTCAAAGCTAAATCAACATTTCCATTTTCATAAGCCGCATATCCTAAATAACGATAGATTCTTGGATTAACTTTGTCCAATTCGATCATTTTGTTAGCTTCCGCTTCCAGTGCAACATAATCCTCTATCAAGATTAGAAAATCAGCTCGACGCATTCTAGAGTTAATCGAGTAATCGGTTAAAGCCATATATTTATCGTAATAGCCAATTGCTTTTTTATAATTCACAGCCGCTTGAGAAGGTTTATTACGTGCAATTTTATAATAAGTCTCCGCTAATTCTCTATACACTGGTCCATAGTTAGGATTAATAGCAATAACCTCTTCATAAGCTTTTAAAGCTTCGTCATACGATTTTGCTCCTTTAAGCAAAACACCCAGTTGCATTTTTGCTCTTAGCAAAGAATTATCTGCTTGAAAAGCACTTCTATAAGCTACATAAGCTTCATTTTGTTTGCTATCACCATAGTAAGCATCACCAAGGGCAAGCTGTAACTGTGCATCATCTGCATTTTTTATGGCAGCGCGATTCAAAATAGCGATTGCATTTTTATAATCGGGCTTTTCAGCATTCATATAGGCTCTTGCTTGGTAAACGTACTCTGCAAAATCCTTTCTTTTCATGTCTTTGGTGGCCAATACAAATTTTGCTTGAGCTGCCGCAACATCATTGTTATCTAAATCCATTTGACCTAAGCCAATGTAATTCAAATTAGCTTCATCAGAAGCTGTTAATCCTTTTTGGAAATAAATTTTGGCGGAATCTTCTACATTTTGAGTAAGATATACATTCCCTAAAGTAAAAAAAGCAGCTCCATTAGATGGATTCTCCTTAATAATTGATTTTAAAATTGCCTTCGCACTTTCGAACTGTTCTGCATCGATCGCTTTTTTTGCTTGATCAATATCTTGCGCTTGACTTGCAAATGCCGATGCTAATAATGCAACACTAAACGTTTTTAATTTATTCATTTTCATTGTAGTTAATTTAATTTTTATCATTGTATATTTTTTTTCTAACCTGAATTAATCTACTCGGTGTTCGTACCGGCAGTAAACCAGATTTAAGTATTATCCGCTGTCCTCTTTCACCTGCTACAAAAGAGGCAAAACCCATTCCTAATCCAGAAGAACCCTGACAATTTATTATATACAAATCACGTGCCAAAGGATAGGTTCCCTCTGCAATATTATTTTGCGATGGCGGATAATATTGATTTCCAGTAGTACTTTTAACGCTAAGCACCTTAATTTTTTTTACAATATCTTTCATAATTCCAGAAGGTTGATAAAGCCAGTTTAGCCCCACTATTCCAATCATTCCTTCATTTTCAGACACATACTTTATTACCTCTTCATTGGTTTTAAAAGAAAAAATCCCCTTTTTCGGAAGTTCTGACACACCCGCTAATTCATTCATATAACGAACAGTACTGGAATTTGGATTATCAAAAACCAATCCCTTTATTGCCGTTTGAGACTTCCCTTGCAGAAAGGCTATAATGTCATTTAAAGCGACTAAGGTATCCTTAATTTTCTCATTTGCGATTAAAGCAATCCCATCAGTAGCGAAAGGAGTCACTTTTGGAATAATTTTTTTACCCTCAAAAATCTTATTTTCCTCAGCATTTAATTTTCTGGATAAAATGGCAATACTTAATGAATCATTTAGCAATGATCGGAGCACTTCTTTTTCAGATTTAGCATTCAACGTTATTTTTGCAGGATACACACTTTCAAAAACCGCTATCTGATCCTCAATCACAGGTTGTAATGTTTCATCAACTAGTATCATTGTAGAACCTTTTAAAATAGTTTCTTTATTTTCCTTAGATCCTTCCGTTTTTTTACATGCAAAAAGAAATGCAAACAAAGAAAGAAAAATAAAATACGGAATTATAGCTGTTTTTTTCATGATCTAGTTGGTATTATTAATAAGTCGGATGAATCTAAAAAAAGAATATACAATAAGAAGCAAACCAAATGCTATTCTATATCCAGTATCCATTACTATGGGAAATTCTTTCATAAAGATAATAAATAAACCCAAAACCAGATAAACTAAAAAAAACATAATTCCTAAAACGAGAAGAAATCGCTCTTTGAGCGATTTCTTCTGAATATTAATACGTATGCTCTTTAACATTAATTTGCCGTTTGAATTGTAATTGGTAAAGAATACAGCACTCTGACTTTTTTACCGTTTTGTTCACCCGGAGTCCATCTAGGAGACTTTTTCAAAACACGAATCGCCTCTTTCCCTGTACCATAACCAATATCTCTAATTACTTTAATATCGGTTAAAGAACCATCTTTCTCTACTACGAAAGTAACATATACTTTACCATTCAACCCGTCTTCTTCAGGAGTTTGATAATTATTACCCACATACTTGTAAAATTTCTCTATCCCACCTGGAAAATCAGGTTTAACCTCAATCCCGGCAGTGTTGTAAATTTGGTTATCTACTTCTTCTACTACCGCGGCAGTACCTGTACCTACAGGCTCTACAGTCAATACTGCATCTGGATCACCTTTTATGGTCACTGCACCTAATTTTTTGTCTTTAATTTCAACAATTTTGGGTGGTTCTTCTGTAACTTCTTCCGCTTTTGCTACAACAGGTTTCACAAATTTAACCTGATCCACTTTTGGAGGTGGAGGTGGTGGTGGCGGGATGTTTTCTTTAGGCTTTTCTTGCTTTGGCGGCAACTTTACTGCTGTAATTTTAATATCTCTATTTTCCTCTACATCAGATGTATCCGGAAGCAGACTAGCAATAAGAGGGGCACTAACGGCCAAACTAAAAAGAATACTTCCAACAATAAGCGCTCTCACTGAGGTCTTATTATTTTCTTTTCTTAGTTCATACGCTCCATAACTTTTATTTCGCCCTTCAAAAACGATATCCAGCCATTGGTTTTTAAATATATCTAATTTCATTTTTCTTAATTATTAGGTTATTAGGCTATTAGATTAAAATCTTATTTACCTTCTAACAATTTTGTTTCCTCAGGTGAAAAATCATTTACAATTGCATAAGTTGGAACGCCAACAATTGCCATTTCATCAAGTATATCAACTAAGTTACGATAATTAGATTTCTTACTTGGCTTGATGATCACAATAACTCCTTTGTCTTTGTTTCCAGTATGCTCCACTACTGATTTTTTTCTAGCCAATAATTCTTTACGAATTCCGTTTTTTCCATAGGCAATATCTTTTGGACCTGCAATTGGCGTAGCCAATAAACCCATGTAATATACCACCTTATTGTTCTCACCAAGCATAATTGTTAAAGTACGATTTTCATCTACTTTAATGTCCTTATTTATTTTAGGATCGTCTTCTTTATCTGGCAACCCCAAATCCATTGATTGGGGTTTTGACAACGTAGTAGTCAGCATGAAAAATGTGATCAATAAGAATGCCAAATCCACCATAGCAGTTAAATCTACTTTTGAATTTTGTTTTTTACTTCTTACTTTACCACCTTTTCCGCCTCCACCGTCGCCGGTATTTAATTCAGCCATTGTAGTGTATGTTTTTTAATTAAAAATCTTCTCCTCTTAAACCAGTAACTAAATTAAAGCTATTGATTTTTTGATCTTGTAAAATATCCATCACCTTTTTAATTGCCTGATATTCTTCTTTTGCATCCCCTTTTATGGCTATTTGCAATTCTTTATCAGCAATTTCAATATTGGCAATACGAGCATTTTGTATCCAATCCGCTAATTGATTATCAAGTGAATCTTTTGGAATACCTGGTTGGTTTGCTTTTCCTCTGTCTGCAGCTTTCATCTCTATGATTTGCTTCAAACTTTGAATTGGCACACCAAAACCATCCATCAGTGCAAATTTATCAGCATCATCAGCTGAGAATTCAACACCATATTTTTGACCCATTAATTCTAACGTTTTTTTACGAACTTCTCTTCCTTTTAGATCAAAGAATACTTTTCCTTTTCCAATAGTAATTGTAGCCAAATCTGTCTCAGGCAATTTTGTCTGAACTGTAGAAGAAGGCGTGTCTACCGGCAATGCTTCTGGTACTTTAGCTGTAGCGGTCAAGATAAAGAACGTAAGCAAAAGAAACGCAACATCACACATCGCAGTCATGTCAATTGACGTTGACTTTTTTGACATTTTTAGTTTAGCCATTATCTTTTTTATATTTTATTTTGACGCACATGACGTCAAAAAAATTATTATTGTTTTAAGCTTCCTCTAAATCTTCTGTAAGTATTTACAATTGTAGTACCTGCTTCATCAATAGAATAGGTTAAATCATCAATTTTAGAAGTAAAGAAGTTATACGAAACGATTGCTAATACTGAAGTCGAAATTCCAGTTGCAGTGTTGATAAGTGCTTCAGAAATACCATTTGCAAGAGCCGCTTGATCAGGAGTACCTGCACTAGCTAATGCTCCAAACGCTTTAATCATCCCTGTTACCGTACCTAATAATCCTGCAAGAGTTCCTAAAGAAACCAAAGATGAAATAATAGTCATATTTTTCTCTAACATTGGCATTTCTAATGAAGTAGCCTCTTCGATTTCCTTGTGAATTGTTTCAGCAGCTTCTTCGCTATTGAATCCTTCTTTTTTAACATCTTGGTATTTGATCAAAGCTGATTTTATTGCATTTGCAACAGATCCTTTTTGTTTATCACACAAAGCGATAGCTCCATCAATATTCCCTTCTTTAATATCATCTTGTACTTTTTTCATAAACTGATCTAAGTTTCCTGATCCAGCTGCTTTTGAAATCACAAAATATCTTTCAAAAGAAAAAACAACAGTCATCAACAATAAACCCATCAAAACTGGTACAATTGGACCTCCTTTGTATACCATTGCCAAATAATTACCCGGTATTGGGTGTCCTGTATTTACTCCGCCTTCAAAATTGGCACCATCTCCCATTATAAAATTCCAAATCAACCATCCTACAAATACACATGCCACAATAATGATTCCTGAAATCATTCCTCCTCCGTTTGAACTCTTTTCTTTTTTAACGTTTGCCATTTTTTTTAATTTTAATAGTTTTAAATAATTTATTTTAGTTATAATAAACTTGTAGTGGAGCAAATTTATATTTTTAGTTCAAATAAAAAAACTTTTTTTAATTTTATTGTCATTAATTTTATTTCAAACAAACATTTAGCAATTTACTCATTGCATATATATCAAAATCTATAAGGAAATCATTCGTTTTACAAAAAAAAAAATACATTTTTAAGAAATATTAACATAAATTTTCAATAACCGTTTAAAAGCAGTCAAAAATATATTTTTTTATTATTAAGAGTAAAAAAGCAGGAAAACTGCATTATACCCCATAATTTCCTATTTTAGGATACTAATAGCAGCTTACAAATCCTTTTAATTCAAACTTATCATGACCAGAAAAGAAGATTTTATACAAGACATAACGCGTGGGTACCTTTCAAAAGGAGAGAGTATGACTTTGGAGGAGTACTATTAGGCGGAGAAGCTCTAGCAAATGCACCCATAAAAATTCCCTTAAAAACCTTAAACCGTCATGGGTTAATTGCCGGAGCTACTGGAACGGGGAAAACCAAAACGATCCAAGTTCTTTCATAACAACTATCCTCTTTTGGGATTCCTGTTTTAATGATGGACATAAAAGGCGATTTTAGTGGTATTGCTAAAGAAGGGAAATAAAAACAATTTATAATTGAAGGCGAGACCGTGGTTCTTACAGCAGGACAGTCCATAAAAATAGAGAAGAATACCCGTGTGCACTATTCCGATCCTTTTAATGAAGTCTGTGAATATTTAGCTATTTGCAAACCTTCATTTTCTTTAGAAAAAGTTAATAGAGCAGACTAACCCTTATATAATTTGTATCTTCATACTTTCAATAAAAAAAGTATGAAAGTTCAAAAAAAAATTATAATAGTTGGCGCTGGCTTTGCTGGATTGCGTTTGGCTCAAGATTTAGAAAATACAGATTTTGATGTTTTACTGATTGACAAAAACAACTACCATCAATTTCAACCCTTGATGTACCAGGTAGCCACAGCAAGGCTTGAACCTGCCAGTATCTCATTTCCGTTACGAAAAGTATTTCAGCATTCGAAAAATGTCCGCATTCGAATAGCTGATGTACTTCGTATTGATCCGGAGCACAAAATAGTACAAACCTCTATTGCTGATTTTGAGTACGACCATTTGATAATTGCCTTTGGATGCACGACTAATTATTTTGGAAATGCTGAAATAGAAAAATTTGCATTTCCCATGAAATCGGTACCGGAAGCGATCCAACTTCGCAACCAAATTCTACAAACTTTTGAAGATGCCTTAATTGCTTCACCAGAAGAGCTACAATCGCTAATGAACTTTGTGATTGTTGGCGGAGGCCCTACCGGAGTAGAACTTGCAGGAGCTTTGGCAGAAATGAAAAAAAATATTTTGCCAAAAGATTATCCGGACAAAGATTTTTCGAAACTCACCATTTATATTCTTGAAGGATCTCCGAACGTATTGAATCCAATGAGTGAAGATTCCCAAAAAACGTCTCGTAAATATCTGGAGGAACTAGGTGTCATTGTAAAAACGGATACTATTGTAAGCCATTACAACGGTAAGACCGTAAGCCTGCAAAACGGAGACACGATTGCATCCAGAAATGTGATTTGGGCAGCAGGAATTACAGGAAACACCCTGGAAGGCATTCCCAAAGAAAGTATTACCAGAGGAAATCGCTATCTTGTTGACCGATTTAATAAAATAGAAAACCTCGAAGACGTGTATGCCCTTGGTGATATTTCATTCATGGCTACTCCTAAATATCCCAATGGTCATCCGCAAGTAGCCAGTGTTGCTATAGAACAAGGAAAAGTATTAGCCACAAACTTCAAACTAAGTCTAAAAAACAAACCTCAAATCGAATACGAGTATCATGATAAGGGTTCTATGGCTACAGTAGGGAAACGAAAAGCGGTGGTCGATTTGCCAAAATTTAGTTTCCAAGGAAGATTGGCTTGGTTTACCTGGATGTTTATCCACCTTATGTTGATTTTGAGCGTCAAAAACAAACTTTCTATTTTTATCAATTGGACGTTCAGCTATTTCAATAATGACAGCACCTTACGAGTCCTACTGAAACCGGCAACAAAAGATAAATAACACCAAAAAGGACTCTGAATAGAGTCCTTTTTTTATTTTAATAATTCTAAAATGGTCTTTTCAACTACTTCTGAATCCCAGATTTCTTTGATATTTTCCATTTTTAAAATTTCTTCCATAATTGCATTTTGATAATCACCTATAGCCAACGCTTCTGTATAAGGCCGATCACTAAATGTTACACGACTGTATAGCGGAATCCATTTTTCAGGGTGCTTGTCTGAAAATGATTTTTCAATTTTCTTTTGCAAAAGGAAGTTTTCATCTGCAGTCTTAGAGCTCATTTCTAAAAAATTTCGATAGGAAAGCTCTGCAATAGCATCGGCATTTTGTTTACGGGATTTTTGATATTCGGAAAAAATAGATTTCCAATCATCTCCGTACTTTTCAATCATTTCATACAGCACTGAAATATCTTCAAAACCGGCATTCATTCCTTGTCCGTAAAAAGGTACAATGGCATGACTCGCATCCCCAATCAAGGCAACCTTATCCTCATACGTCCAAGGAAAACACTTCATGGTTACTAATGTACTGGTTGGGTTCCGGAAAAAATCTTCTGCTAATTTTGGAATAACATCAACCGTATCCGGTAAATTTTTTTCAAAAAAAGCTTCTACTGACTTCCTGTCCTTTAAGGAATCAAAGGAATTTTCTCCTTCAAAGGGCATGAATAAAGTACAGGTAAAGCTTCCGTCTAAATTGGGCAAGGCAATCAACATATATTCTCCTCGTGGCCAGATATGAAACGAATTTTTATCCAATTTATGTGATCCATCCCCGTTTGCCGGAATATTTAATTCTTTATATCCAATAGGTAGAAATTCTTGCGAATAATCGAACATACTCTGGCGCTGCATGCGGTGACGAATTCTTGAAAAAGCACCATCAGCGCCAAAAACCATATCGTATTTTTTATCTTCCCATGCACCTCTTTCGGTTTCGCCTATATGAAGCGTGGCATTTTCTAGAGTTACATCCCAAATTTTGTGCTCAAAAAAGAACTCTGCTCCTGCGGCTTCCGCCAAATCGATCATTTTTCGGTTTAAAATTCCTCTCGAAATTGAATCAATGGATTCGCCTTCCTGACCATAATTTTGAAAATTAAGCTTATCCACTAAATGAATTGCCCGTTTTTTCATGGGGATTGCGATCGCTCGAACAGCATCACCTACTCCAACTCCATCTAAGGCTTTCCAGCCGCGATTAGACATCGCTAAGTTGATAGAACGTCCTGAAAATTGTATCTTCCTGATATCTGGACTTCTATCGTAAATATGAACAGTATGACCTGCTTTACGAAGGTAAATAGCTAGTAAAGATCCGACTAGTCCAGAGCCTACAACTGCTATTTTTCGGGGAGTTTGCATTAATTTTTTATAAAAAGTTAGGCAAAATTACTGATTTAATGTTTTAATAACTTTAAAAAACAATCATTTTTTATAGGGAATAAACACCAATTTTGTAGAAGTCCTAACAATCTCCTTTTCGTTCAGTTTCATTCTTCTGAATTTTCCTGAATTATACAATTCCGCCTGATCGTTATAATGTGCACTGAATGGATTTCCGGATTGTCCCGTTGGCAAAATGGCCCAGCTATTTTCAATGTCTGAGAAATCAATAATTCTTCGTGTTGAAGGCCCGCCTTTTACTTGATACTGACCCGTTTCGGTATAATCAAAAAACAAATTATTAATCACTTCCGTTGAACCTGAAACTTCAAATGGACCAACATTAAATATAGTTCTTAAAGCTGCAATTTTACCCAACGGATGCTGATGTTCCAGAGTATGTACTTTGTTCCAGGTCCAAGCTGATACGGAATTGCCCAATTGTTTTTCTAAAGCAGCAATCGATTCCTTGAACGATAGCGACACGATTTCTCGCCTTGTTTCCGAATGGTTTTTTGTATTGATATTATCCCACCACAGTGAGTTTTTGTTTTCAAGTTGTCTGGCGATCATTTGCTTCATGATATGCGTGCCTAAAAACTGCTTGAAATTAGCAGCTCCCAGTTCGTCCTCAAAAGTATTTTTTAAATAATTAAAAATCCATTTATTATAGATTGTGGGTGCTACATCATCCAGATTATTAGAACCTTTCCATTTTTTCAAAACAGCAAAGGCTTCTTTTTCATTATTTGAAAGCGTTGTGTAATCCAGATTCGAAATTAAACGTGCTACAACGTCAGGCGCAACTGGTGATGTATTATCAAAAATCATGCTGCCTACAGTTGCCTTATTCCATTTTGTTTTTTTATTCAATAATTGCGTGATTCGTTTGGCTCTGTCTTCAGGAAGGTAATAGCCCGGATACAAAAATCCGTCTATTGCCTCTGGTTGATTATTGGCTGAATACACGTAATTCCATTTTGGATTCACCGCTGAAGGATTTTTGGAGAAATCCAAATATTCCTTGATATCGTCTTTCCCGCTCGCCCCATCCAAAATAAAATTCGGATTCACGCCTTCATTATGCTTGTATAATTTTCCTGTTGCCCACCATGCAATATTTCCTTTGGAGTCACCATACATAACATTCAGTCCCGGTGCGGCTATCAGAGCCACTCCTTTTAGAAAATCTTCCTTGCTTTCAGCGTGCGAAAGCCTATACACTGCGTCCAGAATTCGTATGGGTTGTTGGGTATAAATCCAAGACATTGCCACTGGTTTGTCCTTATCCAGCCCTACAATTAAGTCATTCATGATAGGCCCGTGACGACTCACTTTTACATTCAAAACCACATCAGTAGAATCTTTTATTTTTATAATTTTTCGGCGAATTTCATAATTCCTATACCCCGTTGGTGTTTTGTAAGCGGTCGCATTTCCAGGACTATTTTCTTCTTGGTACAAATCAATATCATCATTTTCAAACATGGTTAATCCGTACGCATAGTTACGGTTATGTCCCAATAATGGGAATGGAGTACCTGCTAAATAACAACCGTACAATTCAAAATCCGGAGTTACTAAGTGCGCTTCATACCAAGTTCCGGGTTGCGAAAACCCAATATGTGGATCATTGGCAAAAATCACTTTTCCTTTTTTAGTTTTCTTTGGAGAAAGAACCCAGCTGTTGCTTCCTATAAAGGGTGGGATAGGGGATTGGTCTAAAAGTGAGGCTACTGATTTTGAAATAGCAGCATATTCCTGTGGCTTATGTTTTGCATTTTTTATTTTTGTGGTATTAAATGAACCGTCAATGCCAAAATCCTTGAGATAGTCCATACCGTACTTGTTCCGAATATCCGTCAACAAAGGATCTGACTTATGGGCCATAGCAAAACTAAAAGACATGTATCCAAAAATATTGTAGACGTCTTTTATGGTAAACTTTTCTTTTTTGACACCAACTAAACTGAATTCTATTGGCGTAGTTCCCTCTGCCATATATTGGTTTATCCCCTCTAGATAGTCCATTGTCAATAGATAACTGGAACTTTTCTTATCTAAAGCTGCGATTGCTTTTGTGGAAGCTTCTTCGATTCCTAATCCGGCAAAAAACAGATCACTTTTCAATGCAACTGGTCCAAAAATTTCTGACAATCGTCCCGGAGCAATACGCCGCATCAATTCCATTTGCCACAATCGTTCTTGCGCATGTACGTAACCCAACACAACCATAGCGTCCCTTGAACTTGCCGCATAAATATGGGGCACTCCAAATTCATCAAAATAAACTGTGGTTTCCTTTCCAATATTTTTAAGTTTTAGTTCCCCTTCATAGGTTGGCTTTAAATAAAACCCATAAATCAACACAACTATTGCTGAAAGAAACAATAAAGAAAGTAAAACCAGAAGGACCTTTTTAAGTGTTTGCATCTTTACATAAATTGGCAACAAATATATAAGATTTAGAAGTCAATTAGAACAATTTACTTATAATGTGTTTGTTCAAAATAAATAATTGAGCCCTATTTGTTATTTTGTTTGATTTATTTACATTTTAATTAAACAAAAAGTATATTTGTTCAAAAGTAAAAAGATGAAACATATTTCTAAAGAAGCTATTTCCAAAATGGAAAAAATTGAAAGACTGAATTTAATCAATTCGTGCACGGGTTATAAATCAGCGAATCTTCTTGCTACAAAATCATTGGACGGAAACACTAACGTAGCAATTTTTAGCAGTATCACACATTTAGGCAGTAATCCTGCCATAATTGGATTCATTATGCGACCCACAACCGTTCCCAGAGACACCTACAAAAATATAAAAGAGACTGGTTATTTTACGGTAAATCACATCACTGCTGACATGATTGCCGATGCGCATCATACCTCCGCAAATTATGATTTAGGCGTTTCTGAATTTGATAAAACAAGCCTAGAAGAAGAATACAAGACCAATATTGAAACTCCTTTTGTAAAAGGAAGCCCTGTGCAGTTGCATTGTAAATATCTAAATGAATATTACATCCAGGAAAACAATACAATTCATGTAATTGCAGCTATCGAAAATTTATTTTTTGAGGAGAAATTAATACATAAAGATGGGTGGTTACAAATTGATAAAGGCAATGTTGTGGCGCTAAACGGCCTTGATGGCTATTGTTTACCCAAACTTATCGACCGTTTTGAATATGCCCGAAAAGAAGTTTCTACTGTTTCCTTTTACAAAAAATAAAAATGAAAAAACTACGATTAATCCTTGGAGATCAACTCAATTTAAAACACTCCTGGTTGGTGGAGAAAGATCATAACACTATTTATGTGCTGGCCGAAATGCGTCAGGAAACAGCGTATGTAAAACATCACATTCAAAAAGTGGTGGCCTTTTTTATGGCGATGAGAAATTTTTACACAGCCCTACAATCACAGGAACATCAAGCCTTATATTTTCAAATTACTGATGGCGATAATCCTCAGGATCTAGAAAAAATTATTGCTTTCTGTGTCGAAAAATATAAAATCGAAAAATTTGAATATCAATTCCCTGATGAATACCGATTGGACCAACAACTAAAAACAATTTGTTCCAATCTAAAAATAGAATCAGAAGCTTTTGACTCCGAGCATTTTTACACTACGCGTCATGACCTTTCCGATTTTTTTGAGGGTAAAAAGCTGTTGCTGATGGAAAATTTTTATCGCAGCATGCGTAAAAAACATCATTTGTTAATGAATGGGTCAACTCCTGTGGGAAATCAATGGAATTTTGATGCCGATAATCGCAAAAAATACAAAGGAGAAGTTCCTGTGCCTTCTGAAAAGAATTTTCACACCAATGTTTCTAAAGTTGTTGCCCAAATTAAAGAAGCTGGGATCATCACTTTTGGAAACATCGATTTAGATAATTTCAGTTGGCCTACTTCGCGCGAGCAATCGTTCGAGGTTTTAGATTATTTCTGTAAAAATCTGTTGAAACATTTCGGTGATTACGAAGATTCAATGCATACCGATGAAAAATTCCTTTTCCATTCTCGTTTGTCTTTTGCCATGAATAGCAAAATGCTTTCGCCAAAGGAAGTCCTCGAGACCGTGATTGCTTTTTATCATGACAATGAAATAGAAATAACTATCTCACAAGTAGAAGGTTTTGTGCGTCAAATTTTAGGCTGGCGCGAATATATAAGAGGAATATACTGGAAAGAAATGCCTGATTATGCTAAAATGAATGTCTTGCAAAACAAAAACAAGCTTCCTGATTTTTTCTGGACAGGTAAAACCAAAATGAATTGCATGAGCCACGCGATTAATCAAAGTTTAGATGAAGCCTACGCGCACCACATCCAAAGACTTATGATTATTGGGAATTTTACACTACTGACACAAATTCATCCTGACGAAGTAGACGCTTGGTATCTGGGCGTGTATATTGATGCGATTGAATGGGTTGAAATGCCCAACACACGCGGGATGTCACAATATGCCGATGGCGGAATAATTGCCACAAAACCCTATGTTTCCTCTGGAAGTTACATCAACAAAATGAGTAATAATTGCTCTAAATGCCACTACAATGTCAAAGAGAAATTTGGCGACAAAGCCTGTCCCTTCAATACGCTGTATTGGAATTTCCTTGATGAGAAAAAAGAGTATTTCAAAGGGAACCAACGCATGGCAATGATGATGAATTTATTGAACAAAATGAATCCGGAAGAAATGTATAAAATCAAAGTTAAGGCGAACGAAATTATAACTAATATGGATTCCTATTAAACTAGATAGCGCTAAATAAAAAGGGGTGTTTAAATTCTTTTTGAACTTAAACACTCCAAGCTATATTGAAAAATCTATTTACTGTTTTTTACTATCTAAAATAGCGCCTGTACCTGCCCCTACTCCCGCACCGGCTAAACCACCTATTATAGCACCTTGTCCTTTTTTCTTACTGATGATTGCCCCTGTGGCGGCACCAACGCCGGCACCAATTACGGCTCCTTTTGCAGCACCACTCCAACCTTTATTTTTTGTAGTAGTCCCCGCTGTTTGTTGATCCACAACAACTACTTCTTTTTGAGTTTCTACTTTAGCTTCCTGGATTTTAACCATTTCTACCTGCATGGAGTCGATCACTCTTTGTTTTTCGATTTCAACTTTCATGGAGTCTACAGTAGCCTGTTTGGCTTTTTGAATGTCCATTTTTCCTTGATTTTGACAAGAAACAATACCTGCAGCTATTAGTATAAAATATAATGCTTTCATAATTTTAATTTTCATAATTAGTACGAATACAAAGAAAGGCTTAACCCTGTTAATTACGTTTATAAAATTAAAACTATTTTTTGTGTTATTTAATGCCCGTTTTAAGACTGAATTCCTGCTTTCAAAATTTGCCCAAATTGATATATATCCTCAAAAGAAGTATACAGAGGCACTGGCGCTAAGCGGATAACATTAGGTTCACGCCAATCCGTGATTACTCCATTTTGCATTAAATAATCAAACAAACTGCGGCCTTCCCCATGAAGCAAGACGGACAATTGTGACGCTCTTTCTGTGGGATTTGACGGTGTTATAATTTCGAAACTACTATCCACTTCTTTGTCTATTTCGTGCAGAATGAATTCTAAATAAGAAGTGATCGCATCTCTTTTTTGGATCAAAGCATCCATCCCAATTTCATCAAACATGTCTACAGATGCTAAATAAGGCGCCAGAGAAAGTATTGGAAGATTACTAATTTGCCAGCCATCAGCGCCTTGAATAGGATCAAAGGTTTGTTCCATCTTAAAACGACGTTCTTTATTATGTCCCCACCATCCGGCAAATCTGGGTAACGCTGCATTGTTGTGGTGCTTTTTATGAATAAAACATCCAGAAGCATTTCCTGGCCCTGAATTCATGTATTTATAACTGCACCAAGCGGCAAAATCCGCATTCCAATCGTGCAATTCCAGCTTAATATTTCCTGCGGCGTGCGCTAAATCCCAGCCTACGTAGGCTCCCACTTTATGACCTGCAGCGGTAATAGTTTTCATATCAAATACCTGTCCTGTGTAATAATTGACTCCCCCAATTAAGACCAGAGCCAACTCATCACCTACTTCCCCAATTTTTGCCAACACATCTTCTAAGCGAATGTTGTGTTCGCCATCGCGACGCTTAATCTCAACAATTGCATCCTCGAGTTGTATCCCCAGGTTTTGGGAGTGAAAATCGACCTGACTTTGAAACATATATTGATCCGAAGGAAATGCTTTTTCTTCGCAAATAATTTTATATCTGGTTTGTGTAGGTTGGTAAAAGGAAACCATCAGTAAATGAAGATTTACCGTTAATGTATTCATCACGGTAACTTCGCTTGGTAAAGCACCAACAATTTTACTCAACGGATCTGCGAATCGTTCGTGGTAATCCCACCATGGTTTTTCACTGTAAAAATGTCCTTCAACAGCTAGATTTGCCCAATCATTCATGACTTCATCTACATACGCTTTGGTGCGTTTCGGCTGCAATCCTAAAGAATTTCCAGTAAAATAAATTACTTTTTTTCCTTGTACCTTCGGAAAAATAAATTCGTCTTGGTATTTGTGTAAAGGATCTTGTAAATCGAGGTGTTTTGCAAATTCAAGGGTGTTTTCGAAAATCATGATTTGTATTTTGTTTTGTAAAAGTAGTGAAAAAGCACCACTTTGAAAAAGGCCAACGTCGCATTGGATGAGGACAGAGAGAAAAGAAAAAAACTATTTATCCGGCAAAAGAGTTATTGCCTATGAAATGATATTCTCTGCGGGAAATTTCAATAAAGATTTTGAAACTACTTATAACAAAAACGGAACTACGAGACAGCAAATTTTTGCTGGATTCACGTTAACTCAAAGTGTGAGTATCCAATCTAAGGAAGTAAACAAAATTGAAAAATTATCGTGACAATCCCGTGAATTGATTAATTCTGGCGTGGAATATTAGTACATCAAACTGGCCGAACTAAAAATAAAATGATTGCTCAGGCAACTAAAGATGCAAGTATACGAGCCACGAGTATTGCTGAGAATGCAGACTCTGACTTACGAAATCTAAAAAAGCAGGTATCGGTGCTTTTCAAATTACAATTTAAGGCTTCAGAATATATATTAAGTCGAGCGCAGTCAAAACTCAACGCGGTATCTCGACTGCGCTCGACTTGACAAAAAAATAGCTGTAACAAATTTATTCAGACACAAAATTGAGATGCCGTTTTAAATTTCTTTTTACACAAAAAGTCCTCACATATTCCAAACGTTTTGTGTGAGGGATGGAAGCGGCATCCTTTATTTTCTTTCTTTAAGAAAATAAAGATACAGCGTACAGCGCGACCCTTGGGGCACACTCTTATAAAACTGTGCTCGGAATAAACCAAAAATCTCGCCATTGCTGACGAGATCTTGTTATTTAGACTGAAATGAATTCAGATTAGATGATCATCATTGCATCACCGTAAGAATAGAATTTGTATTCTTTTTCGATTGCTTCTGCGTATGCTTTTTTCATTAAATCGTGGCCACAAAAAGCGGAAACCATCATTAATAAAGTTGATTTTGGCGTGTGAAAATTAGTAATCATACAGGTGGGAATCGTAAATTCATGAGGTGGAAACACAAATTTATTTGTCCATCCGTCAAAAGGATTCAGTGTATTATGTGACGAAACTGAACTTTCTACGGCACGCATAGATGTTGTTCCTACGGTACAGATTCTTTTTTTATGAACTTTTGCGTTATTTACAATATCACATGCTTCTTGAGTGATTTTTAATTCCTCGGAATCCATTTTGTGTTTTGATAAATCCTCAACCTCAACCGGATTAAAAGTTCCCAAACCTACGTGAAGGGTTACTTCGGCAAATTTGATTCCTTTGATTTCCAGTTTTTTCATTAAATGTTTAGAGAAATGCAATCCTGCAGTTGGCGCTGCAACAGATCCTTCTTCTTTGGCATAAATAGTTTGGTAACGTTCCGCATCTTCCGGAGTTACGTCTCTAGAAATGTATTTTGGGATTGGAGTTTCTCCAAGTTCCGTTAATTTATTTCTGAATTCTTCATAAGAACCGTCGTAAAGAAAACGCAATGTTCTTCCACGAGACGTAGTATTATCTATCACCTCAGCGACTAAGGAATCATCATCTCCAAAATACAATTTGTTACCAATTCTGATTTTTCGGGCCGGATCTACTAAAACGTCCCAAAGTCTTTGCTCTGCATTTAATTCTCTAAGTAAAAAAACTTCGATTCTTGCGCCTGTTTTTTCCTTGTTACCATACAAACGTGCCGGAAAAACTTTAGTATTATTGAGAATTAAAACATCGCCTTCGTCAAAATAATCAATAACATCTTTGAACATTTTATGCTCTATAGTCCCTTTCTTACGATCTATAACCATTAGACGTGCTTCGTCTCTGTTTTCAGCTGGATATTCAGCAAGAAGTTCTTTTGGCAAATCGAATTGAAAATGTGATAGTTTCATCTTAAAAAGTTATAAGTTATGAATTATGAGTTATGTCCTTCGTCTGCGCTCAGGATGACAATCTTAATTCGAGTGTGCAAATATACGATTGTGAGATAGGCGTTGTCAAGTGTTTTGCAATTTATTTTTCCTCACACCAGCCCTCTCCAAAGGAGAGGGAAAAGGGAAACATCTTTTCGCCCAATGAATTGAGGGTTTTTTACGAAATTTCGAAACCTAAACTTTTTAAATCTTCCCAAAAATCCGGATATGATTTTGAAACGACTTCGGCATTTTCGATGATTATGGGTACTTTCAACGCTAATGGTGCAAATGCCATTGCCATTCTGTGGTCGTTGTAAGTTGCAATTTTAATGTTGTGATTGATTTCACTTGAAGCCAAAAGCGTCAAGCTATCATTGGTAACGGATATGCTCGCTCCGAGTTTTGTTAGCTCAATTCGTAGTGCTTCCAGTCGGTCTGTTTCTTTAATTTTCAAGGTATGTAAGCCTGTAAGATGGCAACCAATTCCTAATCCAAGGCAGGTAACAACAATGGTTTGGGCAATATCCGGCGTATTATTTAGTTCAAGATTTAGAGTTTGAGGAATGAAATTCCCTTGTTTGGTAAGCGTCATTTTATTTCCTTCAAAATGCGTTTCAACGCCCATTAGCTTATAGATTTCTACCAAAGCCGAATCGCCTTGTAAACTGGTTTCTGTATAACTGGTCAATGAAACAGTAGCATTTTCAGCCAAAGCAACCAAACTAAAAAAGTAGGATGCCGAACTCCAATCCGATTCTACGGTCATTACTTTTGATATTACTGCTTGTTTTGGATAAATAGTAATTACATGTCCTTCAAAACTGGTTTTAATGTCCAAATCATTCAACAAAGCCAGGGTCATTTTGATATAAGGAACTGAAGTGATTTCACCAACCAAAGTGATTTCAATACCGTTTTCCAGTTTTGGCGCCACTAATAATAAGGCCGATATGTATTGACTGCTCACATTGGCAGGAATGTTCACTTTAGAAGCTGTTATTTTTTGTCCTTTGATACGAATGGGCGGATATCCTGGTTCTTTCTCGTACGTTATTTTCGCACCTAATTGTTCCAAGGCTTCCACCAAAACTTTTATAGGGCGCTCCGTCATTCTTTGAGAACCAGTCAAAACTACTTCGCGGCTTTCGTTCACAGCAAAATAAGCGGTCAGGAAACGCATGGCTGTTCCTGCATGATGAATATCAACTATTTCCTCGTTTCCTAGCAATGCTTTTTGCATGACTTCACTATCATCAGAGTTCGAAGTATTGGCCAAAGTAATGTTTGGGAATAAGGCCTGTAACAATAACAAGCGGTTTGTTTCGCTTTTTGAGCCAGTAACTGCAATTTGAGCTTGTAAATTGGATTGGGAAGTTTGTAACAGTAAATTCATTTTTGTAATTATGGGTTGTGAGTTATGAATTATACTTTCATTTTTAACTCAAATAATTTTTGAGTCGCAATTTACCACTCCGCATTTATAATTCATAATTTATACTTCACAAATTATTTGAGTTTTTCATTGTTTTTGTGACGGTCTTTGTCTCGAATGGATTTTAGATCCATTTTTTTATCAAAAGCGGCTTGTAAATCAATTCCGGTTTGGTTGGCTAAACACAATACCACAAAAACTACATCGGCTAATTCTTCGCCAAGGTCTTTGTCTTTATCGCTTTCTTTTTCGGATTGTTCGCCGTAACGACGGGCGATGATTCGGGCCACTTCCCCTACTTCTTCGGTAAGCTGCGCCATATTGGTCAATTCGTTAAAGTAACGAACGCCGTGTTCTTTGATCCAAGTATCTACGTCGAGTTGGGAATTTTTTAGGTTCATTTTTTTAGTTTTTTTATTTCTTTATCAAAATCAGAAATTATTTTCTGTGTTTTATTAAAGGCTTCATAGGCAGCGATTGCTTTTTTATCAGCTTGTATTTTAGAAATTTTCCCTTTACCATCCAAAACCTTATAATCATTAAAGTTTAGAAATTTATTCACACTTGTTGCCAATTGACTCATCGTAAAAGTATTCTCCCGCTCTATCAATCCTTCTATGTAATCAAAGTAACCCGTTACGGTGCGCTCCAATTGTTTAATTTCTTTTTCTTGTAAATAATTTTTGGCAACTACCACATCCGATTTCAAAACCCTTCCACTTGGACTATTTTTCCAAGTCGTTAATCCCATATTTTCCTTTTTGGAGTCGGCAGTTTTGGCTATTATTTCGGCAGCAGTATTACCGGTTATAGCAAAATGAAATTTATTTTGAACTGTGGCATAGAAATTTTTTGTGATATCGGCATTGCTGTCATAGTCAATACTGCACTCCGCAAAAATATCCGTTACTTGCTGGTAAATTCTTCTTTCACTTGCGCGAATCGAACGAACTCTTTGCAGTAATTCTTTAAAATAATCTTTTCCAAAAATTGCTTGACCCTGTTTTAAACGATTGTCGTCAAGAACAAACCCTTTTATAATATATTCTTTTAAAGTCTGGGTTGCCCAAATCCTGAATTGTGTAGCTTTGGTAGAGCTTACTCTATAACCAACAGAAATTATTGCGTCAAGACTGTAATGTTTTACTTTGTAGGTTTTGCCATCTGATGCAGTTGCCGAGAAAACCTCGGTAACTGCATTTTCTTCTAATTCCTTACTTTCAAAAATATTTTTTAAGTGTAATGAAACATTGTCTGCACTGCAGTCAAACAATAACGCCATTGCTTTTTGCGAAAGCCATACCGATTCGTTTTGCAGTAAAACATCAACACGTATTTCTCCGCTTGGTGCGGTGTATAAAATAAACTTTTTTACGTTTTCTTCCATAACTATTCTATTGCTATTGTATCAATTACTTTCATTAATCTATCCGTTTCACTTAGTGCTACAATGATTTTTTGATAATGGGCAATATCGTCAAATTCCAGTTTGCGTTCCTTACGGTCTTTGAGCCATTTTTGAGCGGGTTGATAACCACCAATGTAGAAATTCCAAGCTATTTCAGGAACGTTGTCGAAATATTGGGTTTCGTTGGTTGCGGCAACATCCGGAACAATACTTTCGATAAGTTGCTTCAAATCGCCACGATAGGTGTGTTCTGTTGCATTACCTCTTTTGTAGGCGGAATTTATATTTTGAATGTATTGTTCTAAAGTCATCTCAGTTGTATTTGAACAAATGTAAAGAATTGGAACCTAAAAAAACACCTTCAGTGAGGTGTTTCTTATAACAATTTCCGGTATTTACTTTTTATGTTTGGAGAGTTTTTTAAACAAGTAAGAACATTTTGATATTCTTGAATAGTTAGCCTTCCTATTAAACCATAATCCTTTGGTTTATAAATATAATCAATCGTTTCAATAGTTTTATCAGTTATCCAATACGCATACACAAAAGTATCAAATGGAAAACCAAAACCACATTCCGTAATTGCAACTTGATTTTCGAAAAAATAACATCCAAAATTTACCACTGGAAGATTTATGCAACCGTGCTTTTTATTTTTAGGAATGGAGGCGTTTTGCACAGAACTTGGTAAAGAAATTATCATTATACCATTTTCATATCTTTTTAAAACTAGAAAATATTTAGGCTTGGCGGGGTCACCGTTTTCAAAATAATATTCTTCAAAGTATAATAAATTCCTTTCTTCAAACATATTACTGCTTTAATGAAGATACAAAATTTAAAAACTCTTTGTGTTCATAGTAAAATTCCAACTTTGAAGGTTCATTCTTAATTAATTCGGTGAAATCAATTTTAAGATTAGTTGTTGGAATTTCTTCATTTAAAAGTAATTCTAAAACTCCGTTTTCTTTAGCAGTATTATACCATAATGAATTTTCACGATGTGTATAAGCTATTAAATCATTGCAATTTGCACCAGAAAACTCGTTGATAATTTCATCAATTAAAAAAATATCTGAATCAGAAAATTCATCATCATTAAAACATGCGTTTTTATCAAAAACAAAACCGTTTTTAATATTTCTCTTTTTTATGAAATTTTTGAGAAGAATTGGTTCTTCAGAAAATTCTACATATAGATTTTGACAAACAGGACCAAATTTCCAAACCTCGAAATCAAGGTTAAAAAAAGGCATACCACGTTCCTCTATGGATTTCTCTTCAATAATGTAAACTAATTTTAATAAACTAGTTTTACCAAGAGACCCCATTTTATCTATCAAATAAATTAAAGCATTGCCTAATTTATCGATCTGATCGTGAGAATATTTATCGTTGATTGTCATAATTAAAATGATTAATTAATGTATTCATTTTCAGAAACATAAATTTTAATCGGGGTGCAAAGATAATGTGATTTATTTTGATAACTAAGTAAATATACAAATAATTCTTTTAACTCTACGGAAACCTACTCTCTATTTTTACTGTCAATTACTATCGTTACAGGACCATCATTCAGCAAAAGTACTTTCATATCTGCACCAAAAACGCCAGTTTGTACTTTTTTACCCAATTCTTTCTCCAGCTGAAGCACAAAATTCTCGTATAATGGAATAGCTATTTCTGGTTTTGAAGCTTTGATATAGGAAGGACGATTGCCTTTTTTAGTAGCGGCGTGCAAAGTAAATTGACTTACCACAATAACATCGCCATCTGTATCCTTGACAGATAGATTCATCACTGCATTTTCATCTCCAAAAATACGAATATTGACTGTTTTTGAAGCTAACCAATTGATATCTTCTTGATTGTCTAAATCTTCAATCCCAACCAAAACCAACAATCCTTTCTGGATATCGGCTACGACTTTAGTATCGATGGTTACGGAGGCTTGGGAAACTCTTTGGAGGACGATTTTCATTCTTTTATATTCTATGTAAAATAGACGCGATAAATCGCGTCTCTACTATTCCCTGGTTTTGTCACTGATTATTCGATCCTCATTATGAATATCCGTACGGTAATTTTCATCGTCACCTTCGAGAATTTTAAGGTAACTTCTATAACGGGACCAAGCGATTTCATCTTTTTCTAAAGCCCCTTTAATAGCGCAATGCGGCTCATCTTTATGCAAGCAATTATTGAATTTACATTGCTCTTTCAACTTAAAAAATTCAGGAAAATAACCACTGATTTCTGCTGCATCCATGTCTACGATTCCAAAACCTTTGATCCCGGGCGTATCGATGATTCTGGCATCAAAAGACAAATCATACATTTCGGCAAAAGTCGTCGTGTGTTGCCCTTGTTTACTTGCTTCAGAAATTGTCTTTGTTTTTAAATGTAAAGAAGACTCCATCGCATTTACCAAAGTCGATTTCCCAACTCCGGAATGTCCAGAGAACATGCTCACTTTCCCAATCATCATTTCTTTCAATTCCTCTATTCCTTTCATTTCAGTCGAAGAAACGCGCAAACATTTATATCCAATTTCCTGATACACATGCTGCATGTACAATTGTTCATCCAGCGTGGCATCGTCTAGCGTATCTATTTTATTAAAAACCAGTATAGTTTCAATTCCATACGCTTCGGCAGTAACCAGAAAACGGTCAATAAAGTTAAAAGTCGTTGGCGGATTATTGATGGTTACCAGCAAGAAAACCCTGTCAATATTAGACGCAATAATATGCATCTGATGGGATAAATTCACTGATTTCCGAACGATATAATTCTTTCTGTCATGAATGTTATGAATGGTTCCCGTAACAGTATCGGATGATTCTTCTAGTTCATAATCCACAATATCACCTACAGCAATAGGATTGGTGCTTTTGATTCCTTTAATTCGGAATTTCCCTTTCATACGGCATTCGATAAAATCCCCTTGTTCGGATTTTACGGTGTACCAACTTCCTGTAGATTTGTAAACGAGTCCTGTCATAAAGGATTATTTGATTGAAGATTAACTATTTTAGATTTCTGATTTAAAATCTAAGACTTTGCAAAGATAATTCTTTGTTTTAGGTTTAAAGTTTAAAAGTTTAAAGTTTTTCACTTTGAGCAACTTTACATACAATTAAAAATAGAAAATCCCCACAACTTTTGACAAAAGCTGCAGGGATTTATATTTAAAAAATACGGACTAAGCGTTTAGTACTTTTTCTTGGTGACCAATACTTTCCTGGTGAATCGCTTTGAACATTTTTAGTACAAACTCTTCTGTCAACCCTTTTTTCTCGCCTTCCAAAATCATTTTTCCTAAAATTTCGTTCCAACGATTGTTTTGCAATACAGCAACGTTAGCGTCTTTTTTCACTTGACCAATTTCGTCAGCCACTTTCATTCTTTTGCCTAACAATTCCAATAAATTCGAATCCAGAACATCAATATTCGCTCTCAATTTTGTCATTTTATTAGCAAACTCATCCGTATCACCACTTACTTTTCTCACTTTCAAATCTTTGAAAATTTGCTTCAAAGCATCTGGTGTCACTTGTTGCGCTGCATCACTCCAGGCATTATCCGGATCAGTATGCGTCTCGATAATCATACCGTCGTAATTCAGATCTAATGCTTCTTGAGTCACTTCAAGAATCATCTCACGGTTTCCTGTAATATGGGAGGGATCAATGATCAAAGGCAAATCAGGGAATTTATTTTGCAATTCAATAGCTATCTGCCATTCAGGAATGTTTCTGTATTTCGTTTTTTCATACGTAGAAAAACCTCTGTGAATAACGCCTAAATTCTTAATTCCTGCCGCATGCAAACGTTCCACACCACCCAGCCACAAAGCCATATCTGGATTTACCGGATTCTTGACCAATACAATTTTATCGGTTCCTTTTAATGTATCAGCAATTTCTTGCACCGCAAACGGATTTGCAGTTGTACGGGCTCCAACCCATAATACATCAATATCATGCTCTAAAGCCAATTTACAATGCGCTGCAGTCGCTACTTCGGTTCCCATAAGCAAGCCGGTTTCTGCCTTTGCTTTTTGCAACCATTTAAGTCCTATTGCTCCTACTCCTTCAAATCCTCCCGGACGCGTTCTTGGTTTCCAAATTCCTGCTCTAAAAACACTTACGTCAGAGTCTTTCAATTCATGTGCAATTTTCAATACTTGCTCTTCTGTTTCAGCACTACAAGGTCCTGCGATCACAAATGGATGAGTCAAATTGAATTCATTCAACCAATTTCTCATTTCTTTCTTGTTTTCCATCTTTTCTAATTTTAGTTTTTTTATTTTATTCTGTGTTGTTTACTTTAACTGTAACCTGCTCCTGAAGCTTCTGAAAAAATGCTGGTTACTTTTTTATATTTATTCCGTTTAATATTTCTTTTATTTTATTCACACTTTGCATTTCATGGTAAATCGCATCATAATCTTCCTTCTCTAATAATTCCTTAAACTTTGACAAATTAGAAATATACTCCTCTAATGTTTTCACAACCTGCTTCCTGTTCTGTTTAAAAATTGGTGTCCACATTGCCGGTGAACTCTTGGCCAAACGAACCGTACTTTCAAAACCAGAACCCGCCATATCAAAAATATCCTGCTCGTCTTTCTCTTTGTCAATTACCGTTTTTCCAAGCATAAATGCACTGATATGGGATAAATGCGACACATAAGCAATATGTTTGTCATGTGATTTTGGATCCATATACCGAATCCGCATTCCCATTGCCTTAAACAAATCCAACGCTTTTTCCTGCAATTTAAACGTTGTTTTTTCTACCTCACAAATGATATTCGTTTTCCCTTGAAACAATCCTTTTATCGCTGCCGATGGTCCTGAAAACTCCGTTCCTGCAATAGGATGCGTTGCAATAAAATTCCTTCTCTTAGGATGATTAGCAACCGCTTCACAAATAGGCGTTTTTGTCGAACCTACTTCAAAAACAATCGTATTTTCACCAATAACATCCAGTACTTTTGGTAAAACACTTAATGCAACGTCAACCGGAACAGAAACGATTACAAAATCTGCATCAACTAAATCATCAAATGTCGCACCAGCATCAACAACTCCCAAAGTTATTGCTTCCTGCAAATGATTTTCATCAGTATCGATTCCATAAATTTTGGCTTCCGGATGCAGTGCTTTAATGTCCAATACCATTGAACCGCCTATCAATCCTATTCCTATTACGTGTATATTCATGTATTAAAATCTATCAATTGCTTCCTGTACTTTTTCTTCTTTTACACACAATGCAAATCGGATGTAACCTTCTCCATTAGAACCAAAAATGGTTCCCGGTGTAATAAAAATAGATTTGTCATATAAAATTTCATCTATGAATTTCTCCGCCGATGTGATTCCGTCCGGCAATTTTGCCCAAACAAATAATCCAACTCCTTCTTTATAAACTTTACAGCCTAATTTCTCAGCCAGTTGTTCGGTAAGAATTCTGCGTTTTCTATAAATCGCATTCATCGAATCAAACCAAGTTTTGTCACTTTTTAAAGCTTCAATTGCTCCTTTTTGAATCCCGTAAAACATACCGCTATCCATGTTGCTTTTCACTTTCAAAACGGCATCAATGCAAGCTGCATTTCCCAGAAGCATTCCCACTCTCCAGCCCGCCATGTTAAAAGTCTTACTCAAAGAATTCAATTCTAAAACCACGTCTTTTACACCTGCTACTTGCAACAAACTCATCGGATTGTCGTTCAAAACAAAACTATACGGATTGTCGTTGACTAATAAAATGTTATGCTTTTTGGCAAAAGTCACTAATTTTTCAAACAATGCCAGACTTCCTCTGGCTCCAGTTGGCATGTGCGGATACCCAATCCACATGATTTTCACTTTCGACAAATCCAATTTTTCCAAAGCTTCAAAATCCGGCTCCCAGTTATTGTTTTCTTTTAAGTCATAATAAACCGGAACTGCTCCCACTAAATTTGTCACCGAAGTATAGGTTGGATATCCTGGATTTGGGATCAGTACCTGATCGCCTTCATTCAAAAAAGCCAGTGAAATATGCATAATTCCCTCTTTGGAACCCATCAAAGGCAAAATTTCGTTAGCCAGATTCAACGCAACTCCGTAATTGTTTTTGTAAAAATCAGCCATACCTTGCCGCAACTCTGGCAACCCCTGATAACTTTGGTATTGATGTGCATTCTCCTCTTGCATTGCCAGAACCACTGCATCAATTACCGCCTGTGACGGCTGTAAATCCGGACTTCCAATTCCCATATTGATAATGGGTTTCCCTTCAGAAGCCAGTTGCCTTACTTCTCTCAACTTTGAGGAGAAATAGTATTCTTCAATTATTTCGAGACGTTTCGCTATAGTAATCATTCTTCTATTTTAAATTTCTTGTAAATCGATCTTAATCTAATTCCCACTTCGGGGGTTGGGTTGGGGTTAAGGGCTTTATAATTTTGTGTTTTTATATTCGCCTAACACTTTGAAATATTCTGCCATAATGATCAATAGCGACTTTGCTTTCGCATAATCTTCGTATTTTTCAAAAGTGACATCTACAAAAAACGAATATTTCCAAGGCGTTTCTATTTTTGGTAACGATTGTATTTTTGTTAAATTCAATTTGCAATCGCTCATCACATTCAAAACTGCCGCTAAACTTCCCCGTTTGTGATCCAATTCAAATTTGATGGACGCTCTGTTAATTTCGTTTTCCGGAACAAATGAATTTTCCTTTTTGATAATCACAAAACGTGTCATATTATTTTTAATCGTTTGAATCTCCGGAGCCAAAATTTCTAAATCATACATTCTCGACGCCGTAATACTGGCAATTGCAGCAATCCCTTTCAACTGATTTTCCTGAATTCTACGTGCCGTTTCGGCAGTATCTTTATCTTCGACTAATTTTATATTTGGATATTTTTTAAGGAATTCCATACATTGCAAAATGGCCATAGGATGCGAATGTACTTCCAAAATATCTTCTATTTTCTGCCCTTTTAAGGCCATTAAATTTTGATGAATTATTAAATAATGCTCCCCAATAATGTGTAAATTATTCTTGTCAATCAATGCGTAATTCGGAATAATTGGGCCCGCAATAGAATTTTCTATAGCCATAACTGCTTGATCTGATTTACCGGAGAGCAGGTTATCCACTAACTCTTCAAAGGACAAACATTCATCTAAAGCAACCGCCTGATGAAAATATTCTTGTGCCACCTGATGGTGAAAAGAACCCGTTATGCCTTGTATTCCAATTATTTCATTCATTTCACACCTTTTTAAGCAAAAAAAAATCCCGATTTACATCGGGATTGTATATTTATAGTATCAATTTAATTTTATAATCAAATAACCATACAACAATCCCTTTCGACCTTCCAGAAGAAATAATAAGAGTTGCTAAAATAAAATCGGTTATTCAACATGCTGTTGTTTTTTGTATTAATTACTCTGCGAATGTATACATAATTTCCAGCTATCCAAAAAAAAAGGCTGATTTTATTGAACAAAAAAAGAATTCGCTAAAAAACTGGTTATTAATTATGTAATAATTAAAAAAAGGTCTTTAAAACACCAATAAGTCGTTGCTATTTTACTGTTTTTAAAACTATACCATTGAAACCGGCTAAAAAAAGTGGTTTTATACAACTACTTTTTCAGCAAGCCATTTTTTTCCTTCCGAAATTCGGGCAACCATCATCGCCGACACTAAATCACCATTCGCATTTAGCAATGTCGCCATTGGATCTACTAAAGTCCCCACAATCATTGCAGCTGGAAGAGCTTGTTCCATTGGGAAACCATAAACGGTAATCGCCAAAATTTCTCCTATATAACCTCCATTAGGAATTCCGCCTTCAACTACCGAAACAATTACTGTAATTCCTAACGCCACTAATAAGGTATTTGGGTCCGTTAAATCTTTTCCGAACATGGCGAAAATTACCGCAATTTTCACAATAGATGACATACTGGATCCGTCTTTATGCAAAGGCGCACCCAGTGGAATAACTACATTTCTGATGTGAGCCGGAATATTCATTTTTTCGGCACCTTCCAGATTGGCAGGAATAGTGGCAATGCTGCTGCAAGTTCCCAATGCGGTTAAGGAAGGCGTAATATTATTTTTCCAAAATACTTTAAATCCTAATTTCCCTCCAGCGATAAAAGCGTACAAACTAAAAAACACAATAAAGTAGAAAGCACAAACCGCATAATAAAGCCCCAAAGGTTTTGCATAAGCTCCAAATAATTGCGGTCCAAAAATTCCAACCTGATACGCGAAATAAGCCCCCAAACCTATTGGAGCCGTTTTCATGATGATGTGTAACAATTGTTTCATCACTTCATTGCCTGAATTCAAAAACCTGCTGAAATCTTTTCCTTTTTCTCCGGAACGCAGGGCGGCAAACCCTATTAGAAAGGAAAAAATGATTAAGGCCAACATGCTTTTTCGAGAAAGCAGTTCATAAAAATCCCCCGCTGTAAGCAATTGGGTAATTTGTGAACCTGTATTTGTACTTTGTATACTTTCTAACGGTATTTTTGAAATAATGATGTCTTGATGAATGGGAAATAACAGGACACCAACCAGCATCAAAATGGCAGAAATTAATACGGTGCTTAAAAACACTCCCATAACAATTACAAATAATCTTCCCAGTTTCTCTGATTTTTCTAAATTGGCAATCGAAGATGCAATCGTAAAAAACACCAAAGGGATAATGGCGGTAAACAATAAATTCAGAAAGATATCGCCCAATGGTTTAATCACTTCTACTTCCTTTCCAAAAACTAAACCCAATATACTTCCTGCCAAAATTCCGCCAAGCAGCAATAAAATACTTTTGTAGTTTTTCAAGAAACTCCCTGATTGTGTGTTTTTCAAATTCATGTTCATATAGTTTATGGTAAATATATAAATCTAAAAGAGAATATCCTCTTGCTCAATAAACTTTGACTAAGGTCTTTTATTTATTGAGTTACAAAAACAATAAATCAATACTTTTTCTGTTTACTTTTGCAACAAATAAAATTCCATGTCAATAGAAGTAAATAACATATCCAAAAGTTACGGTACTCAAAAAGCCTTAGACAACATTACATTTTCTGTCAAAAAAGGAGAAATAGTTGGTTTCTTAGGTCCAAATGGAGCCGGAAAATCAACTTTGATGAAAATATTGACCACTTACATCAATGCTGATGAAGGATCCGCAATAGTAAACGGAAATGATGTAAACACCAACCAAAAGGCAGTACAACTTTCAATTGGTTATTTACCGGAACACAATCCGCTGTATTTGGATTTGTATGTACGCGAATATTTAGCCTTTAACGCTGATGTGTATAAAGTAGCTAAATCCCGTATCGACGAAGTAATTCAACTTACTGGTTTAACTACCGAAAGTCATAAAAAAATAGGCCAATTGTCTAAAGGATATCGGCAACGTGTGGGCCTTGCCAATGCGTTATTGCACAATCCCGATGTTTTGATTTTGGATGAACCAACCACTGGTTTAGATCCAAACCAATTAATCGAAATTCGTAATGTGATTAAAAATGTGGGAAAAGACAAAACTGTTTTCCTTTCGACGCACATTATGCAGGAAGTAGAAGCGATTTGTGACCGTGTTATTATCATCAATAATGGAAAAATTGTTGCCGATAAAAAACTGGACAACTTAATTTCTGAAGATAAGGAACAAGTGATTGAAGTAGAATTTGACTATAAAATCGAAGAACAAGCCATTGCTAAAATCGAAAATCTTGTTTCTTATAAAAATACGCACGACATGATTTGGGAGTTGACTTTCAAAGCGGATAAAGACATGCGTCCGGCAGTTTTTGATTTTGCCAATGCCAGTGGTTTGAAAACATTGCAACTGAATCAGAAAAATAAAAATTTAGAGGCTGTTTTTAGAGAGATTACGAAAAAATAGTAATCAGTGTTCAGTCGCAGTTTGCAGATGAAAAATACTAGCCATTCATAATACTTATACCGTTTGATTTGTCATTCCGACGAAGGAGGAATCCCATGCGGTGAAATTCCTCCTTCGTCGGAATGACAAAATTATGAGAATTTGGAATGAATAACGACATTTATAACCGTTAAATCCCTAGCCCAGATAGCAGTAAAAATCCTTTTCTTGTCTCGTTTTTTTAGACAAGAAAAGATTGTAACGAATAGCTGGAAATAGCTCCTAAAAAACCTTACTCGCTATTTGTCGAATATTTTCTGATTTTCCCATAGAATAATAGTGCAACACGGGAACACCGGCTGCTTTCAACTCCAATGATTGTTGGATAGCCCATTCGATTCCTACTTGTCTGATATCCGCGTTGTTTTTGCACTGATCAACCGCATGAATTAAATCTTCCGGCAGATCGATTCGGAAAATTTGTGGCAAAACTTGTAAGTGTCTTTGCACGGCAATAGGCTTAATTCCCGGAATAATAGGAACGGTGATCCCAATTTCTCTGGCTTTGGCAACAAATTCGAAGTATTTAGCATTATCAAAAAACATTTGCGTCACCACATAATCCGCACCGGCATCTACTTTTTCTTTGAGTCTTTTCAAATCTGAAATTAAAGACGGTGATTCTAAATGTTTCTCCGGATATCCCGCAACTCCAATACAAAAATTGGCTTTATCATCAACATCCATGAGGTCATGCAAGTACTTCCCGCAATTTAATTGGTTAATTTGTTTGACCAAATCAACTGCAAAATCATTTCCTCCTAATTTAGGAACAAAAGACTGCTCGTCTTTCATGGCATCGCCACGCAAAGCCATCACATTATCAATTCCCAGATAATGACAATCAACTAATAGATATTCCGTTTCTTCTTTGGTAAAACCACCACAAAGCACATGAGGAACGGTATCTACATTGTATTTATGCTTGATCGAAGCGCAAATCCCAAGTGTTCCTGGACGCATTCTGGTTAGTTTTTTTTCCAATAAACCATTTCCTTTATCCATATAGATAAATTCTTCGCGAGAGGTGGTTACGTCTATGAATGGCGGTTTGAACTCCATCAACGGATCAATATTATTGTATAATTCCTGAATACTTTTGCCTTTTTGAGGCGGAATAATTTCAAAGGAGAATAACGTTTCTCCTTTGGCTGCTTCTATATGTTGTGTTACTTTCATGATCCTCCCCCGACCCCTCCAAAGGAGGGGAGAACTCGGGTAATTTTAATTGAACAATATTTTTTTCTTTCTTTTCGACTCCTCCCCTTCGGGGAGGCTGGGTGGGGATTTTAATCTGCTACATTCGGGTTCAACCATTTCATTGCTACATCGGTTGGAATGCTTCTGCGTTTGGCATAATCAATGACTTGGTCTTCTTTTATTTTTCCAAGTCCGAAATACTTGCTTTCCGGATTTCCAAAATAATACCCAGAAACGGATGAAGCCGGCCACATTGCCATACTTTCGGTCAAGGTCACTCCAATTTCTTCTGCAACATTTAGTAATTTCCAAATTGTTGGTTTTTCTAAATGGTCGGGACAAGCCGGATATCCTGGAGCTGGACGGATTCCTTTGTAATCTTCAGCGATCATAGCCTCTGTACTTAAAGCTTCATCTGATGAATAGCCCCAAATTTCTTTACGGATTTTTTCGTGTAAATATTCCGCAAAAGCTTCCGCAAAACGATCTGCTAATGCTTTGACCATAATCGAATTGTAATCGTCTAAATCTCTTTCGAATTCAGCCGCCCACTCATCAACACCAAAACCAGTCGTGACACAAAATGCGCCCATATAATCCGTTTTACCGCTATCTTTTGGAGCAATAAAATCAGACAAAGCAATGTTTGGAGCACCTTTTGTTTTTTGTGATTGCTGACGTAACGTCAAGAATGTCTGCAATGGTTTTCCGTTTTCATCACTTATCTCAATGTCATCATCGTTCACTTGATTGGCAGGGAAAATTCCATAAATTCCTTTAGCAGTCAGTTTCTTTTCTCTCAAAATAACTTCTAACATTTCCTGCGCATCTGCAAAAACCGAAGTGGCTTGTTCGCCCACTACCGCATCCGTTAAAATTGCCGGATATTTCCCGAACAATTCCCATGTTCTAAAAAACGGTGTCCAGTCAATATACGGAACCAAAACATCCAAATCCACTTCGATCACTTGTTCGCCTATGATTTTTGGCTTTACAGGAGTAAAATTCTCCCAATCCAACTGCAATTTATTCTTGCGCGCTTGCTCAATAGTTAAGAAATTCTTGTCGCGTGAACGATTCAAAAACGTCTCTCTAAAGGCATCATACTCCGCTCTAATGTCGCTTGCATATATTTTTTTATCCTTGTTCAATAAACTTCCCGCCACCGTTACGGCTCTCGAAGCATCATTCACATGAATAACCGTTTCTCTGTATTGTGGTGCAATTTTCACGGCTGTATGTGCTCGCGAAGTTGTTGCCCCACCAATCATTATTGGAATTTTAAGTCCTCTTTTGTCTAATTCTTTAGCAAGAAAAACCATTTCGTCCAGTGACGGCGTGATCAATCCGCTCAATCCAATAATATCTACGTTATGCTCAATGGCCGCTGCGATAATTTTTTCGGGAGGCACCATTACGCCTAAATCTACAATCTCATAATTATTACACGCCAGCACCACGCTTACAATGTTTTTACCAATATCGTGTACATCGCCTTTTACGGTTGCCATCAGGATTTTTCCATTCCCTTGTTTGTCTCCGGCTTGTTTGCTGGCTTCAATAAACGGCAACAAATAAGCCACTGCTTTTTTCATTACCCGAGCCGATTTTACCACTTGCGGCAAAAACATTTTACCCGAACCAAATAAATCCCCAACCACATTCATTCCTGTCATTAAGTTAATTTCAATAACTTCAATTGGTTTTTTTGCTGCCAGTCGAGCTTCTTCAATATCCAAAAGAATAAATTCATCCACTCCCTTCACTAAGGAATGTGTCAATCGTTCCTGAATCGTTCCAGAGCGCCATTCCTGAATCGCTTTTTCATTGCTCTTTACATCTCCTTTTACATTTTCGGCAAAATCCAGTAATCGCTCTGTGGCATCCTCTCGCCTGTTCAGAATTACGTCTTCAACGCGTTCTAAAAGATCTTTTGGAATTTCGTCATAAATAGACAACATTTCAGGATTCACGATTCCCATCGTCATTCCATGTTGGATGGCGTGGTACAAAAACACGGAGTGCATCGCCTCCCGAACCGTATCATTTCCTCTAAAAGAGAACGAAACATTACTTACACCTCCACTAATGTGTGCGTGAGGTAAATTTTCTCTAACCCATTTTGTTCCTCTAAAGAAATCCAAAGCATTCAAGCGGTGTTCTTCCATTCCTGTCGCTACTGGAAATATATTCAAATCGAAAATAATATCCTGCGGAGGAAAACCAACTTTATTCACCAAAATATCATATGAACGTTGGCATATTTCTACCCGGCGCTCGTAATTATCTGCTTGTCCAGTTTCATCAAAAGCCATAATAATTGCCGCAGCACCGTAACGCTTAATCAATTTAGCGTGATGAATAAATTGTTCTTCGCCTTCTTTCAAGGAAATCGAATTTACCACACTCTTACCTTGCACCACTTTTAGTCCAGCCTCAATGATATCCCATTTCGAGCTATCAATCATGATTGGAACTCTGGAAATATCCGGTTCAGCAGCAATCAAATTCAGGAATTTCGTCATGGCATATTCGCCATCAAGCATTCCTTCATCCATATTTATATCGATGATTTGCGCGCCACCTTCCACTTGCTCTTTGGCAATACTGAGTGCTTCCTCGTATTTTTCTTCCTTGATTAATCGAAGGAACTTTCTAGAACCGGTAACATTCGTTCGTTCACCAATATTTACAAATACGCTGTTAGGCGTAATGATTAAAGGCTCTAATCCTGATAATACCAAGTTTCTTCTAGTTTCTGCTTGTGCCATTTTTTATCTTTATTTGTCCTGCACGGTTTTAGAAACGGTACAAGTTTATGCTTTTGTTGTTTATTTCTACTTTTTTTTAACGTGTAGTTCGTTTTGTTTCTTATTATTTTGGGCGTGACCACAAGGGTCGGGCTATTCGTTACAAGTCCTCGACTAATTCCGTCCCGATAGCTATCGGGACTTCATTTGTCTGTGGGCTTTTCACTGCTATCCCTCACGCGGATATTGGTACTAAATCATCTATTATCAACAGAATATGCTCGTAATCCTAATTTTTATTTCATTCAACGGAATAAATTCCGTTGCTACAAAATATATCGTTCCTACGGAACTCGTACTTCGCTATCGCGAGCGTCCCGCTCGTGCCTATTCTAAATTATAATTCTATATTTCAAAATCTATTTATCCTGCCTTTGTTAATGGGCACGAGCTAGAAGCTCGCGCTAGCGGGGGAACCTAGCCACCCAGTTTGTCATTCCGACGAAGGAGGAATCTCATCAAACTATATCCGTAATGTGATTCCTCCTTCGTCCGAATGACAAAATCACACTTTATGTTTTTATTCTCTTTGTGGGCACGGATTACAAATCCGCGCTATCTAGTGTTATCAGTTCCGGCGCTGGCACTAACTTGGATTCAACTAAAAAAATCCATTTTCAAACATCACTACACAGTTTAAAAAAACCATGCAGGAAATTTAATTACATCGTTGCTGTTGAAACTCTAGGTTTATACTCCTTTGCGATATCAGCAATCAACTTAATGTGTTCTGGGGTTGTTCCGCAACAGCCACCTATGATATTTACTAAATTATCGTCTAAATATTCTTTGATAAAGGCTTGCATCTGTTCTGGCGTTTCATCGTACTCTCCAAAAGCGTTGGGTAATCCTGCATTAGGATGTGCCGAAACATTGAACGAAGTATTATGCGCTAAGGTTTGGAGATACGGTTTAAGCAAATCGGCACCCAAGGCGCAATTGAATCCTACACTCAACAACGGAATGTGTGAAACCGAAACTAAGAAAGCTTCCACGGTTTGACCTGAAAGTGTTCTTCCTGATGCATCGGTAATTGTCCCGGAAACCATGATTGGAATATCAATATTACGTTCGTCTTTGACTTCTTCAATAGCGAAAAGAGCCGCTTTGGCATTTAACGTATCGAAAATAGTTTCCACCAACAGTAAATCACTTCCTCCGTCTATCAATGCTTCTACTTGTTGTTTGTAAGCAATGCGCAAATCATCAAAAGTTACCGCTCTGTAACCTGGATCATTTACATCTGGTGACATACTCGCTGTTCTGTTTGTTGGTCCAACTGAACCGGCTACAAAACGAGGTTTATCTGGATTTTTGGCTGTAAATTCATCGGCTACTTCACGGGCAATTCGTGCCGATTCGTAGTTAAGTTCGTAAACAATATCTTCGAGATGGTAATCTGCCATTCCGATGGTGGTTCCAGAAAAAGTATTGGTTTCAACGATATCTGCTCCTGCTTCAAAATAGGCGGCGTGTACCGCACGAATCGCTTGTGGTTGCGTAAGTGACAATAAATCATTGTTCCCTTTTAAGGAATGTGGAAAATCTTTGAAACGTTCTCCTCGAAAGTCTTCTTCAGAGAAATTGTAGCGTTGCAACATGGTTCCCATAGCTCCATCGAGTATGAGTATGTTTTTTTTAATGGCTTCTTGAATGCTTGACATATCTTGTTATTTCTTGTAAATCACGATCCATTTCGGGATTTACACTTTTGATTATTAATTACAAAAGTTCACTATATGAACTCTTTAGCCCCGATTGAAGCGATATCCTATTTTTCTGGCGTTCAGAAAAAAAGATATAGCGGAAAGCGGGAACAGTATTGGCAAAAAAACACCAATTGTTCGCTCCTGATACCGAAATTAATTCAGAAGGCTAAAAATATATGTTGTCAAGAAAAGGTTTGAGAAATACTGAGTGAGTATTCGTGTGTTATCTATCTTAAATACTGAAACTGGTTCTGTATAAAGTAGAATGTAGCACCTTCTTTAAAGATAAAGGGTTGCTAAGGTTTCATTGGGTCTTTCCCTCCGCCTTTCGTGATAACTTTCAATAAATATAGGAACAGTGCAAAGTAAAGACATAGCGCCTATACTTGCAAGTATTAGCGCTATATTTTTTAACTAGTTTGTATTAAGTTGTTAAACTATGGCTTTAACCACGGCTTTTGGAGCTTCTTTACGAGTTCCGTCAAATCCGTCAACACCAGAAACTGTAGTATATTTCAGCACATATTTCTTACCCGGATTGATTATTTGGTAGGCTGCCTGACACATCATAGTTGCTTCGTGGAATCCACAAAGAATCAATTTCAGTTTTCCTGGATAAGTGTTTACGTCACCAATGGCAAAAATTCCGGGAATATTCGTTTGATAATCCAAAGCATTATTTACTTTTATGGCATTTTTTTCAATGTCTAATCCCCAGTCTCCGATAGGACCTAACTTTGGAGTTAATCCAAAAAGCGGAATAAAATAATCTGTAGGAATGGTTCTGTGGGCACCATTTTCTTCAATATCAATTGATTCTAAATGTTCGGCTCCATTTAAACCAACTACTTCTGCCGGCGTGATCATTTTTATTTTTCCGGAATCTTTTAACTCCTGCACTTTTTCGACCGAATCCAAGGCTCCTCTGAATTCATTTCTACGGTGAATTAAAGTCACTTCGGAAGCAATATTCGACAAGAAAATACTCCAATCTAAAGCGGAATCACCACCTCCTGCAATTACTACTCTTTTGTCTCTGAATTTTTCCGGATTTTTAATGAAATACTTGATCCCTTTATCTTCGTAAAATTCGATGTCTTCAATCAATGGTTTTCTGGGTTCAAAACTTCCTAATCCACCAGCAATTGCTACAACTGGTGCATGGAATTTTTTTCCTTTATTTGAGGTGACAATAAAACTTCCGTCTTCTTGTTTTTCAATCGTTTCTGCACGCTCGCCAAGTGTGAATCCTGGCTCGAACTGCTTGATTTGTTCCATTAAATTATCCACTAAATCCCCCGCTAATACTTCTGGAAACCCTGGAATGTCATAAATAGGTTTTTTAGGATATAATTCTGAAAGCTGTCCGCCCGCTTGTGGCAAAGCATCTAAAATATGGCATTTTAATTTCAATAATCCTGCTTCAAAAACGGCAAATAAACCAGTTGGTCCGGCTCCTATTATAAGTATGTCTGTTTTAATCATTTTTTTATTCTTTATGTAATGTAATTATAATAAACTATTTAGTACAAATTAACGATTGATTTTTACAACTTTAAATGATAAATATCATTCGTTAATTTGCAATGCTTTTATTCTTTGTTTTTTAATGCTTCTGTGATTTCGTTCATTTTTTGTACTTTTTCTTCGAAATTCCCTTTAAGCGTTTTGCGATATTCATTGAGGTTTTCGACCATTTTATTGATGTCATCCGGAATTATTTCTTCGAAAAACTCCCGTAATCTTTTGGCAGTTGTCGGTGATTTACCGTTGGTTGAAATGGCTATTTTCACATTTCCTTTGGTTACGATTCCGCCCAAATAATAATCACATAAATCCGGTGTATCGGCAATGTTGCAAATCAAATGTCTTTTTCGACACAAGTCGAATACCCGTTTATTTACTTTCAAATCATCGGTGCAGGCAATTACCATGTGGCGTTTGCGAAGCATCCAGCGATTGAACTTTTTATAGGTCAATATTACCGAAGGATGTTTTGCTGCCAGGCCTTCCAATTCTGGAAGAAACCTTGGCGCCACCACTTCAACATTGGCATTTGGACTGGATTTCAACATGAAAGATAACTTTTCTAAACCCACATTTCCTCCACCTACAATAAGTACATTGAGGTTGTGTAGTTTTAAAAAAACAGGATATAGTTCGTTTCTTTCCATTACTATCTTATTTTCCTCTACCAACCCTCTCCGAAGGAGAGGGAGCCTGAGCTTGAATAATTTATACTTATTTTTTATGCAATGTTACTTAAAATGAATTCTTCGTGAAATCCTTTTAACTTGATACTTTCTTTGACCACTTCTCCAATAACAATTATAGCTGGTGAACTTAACTTTTTCTCCGCCACAACTCCTTGGATAGTGTTAATCGTTCCAACTCCAATTTTTTCCTGTGGAGTAGTTCCGTTTTGAATAATTGCAACAGGAGTTTCTCCTTTGGATTCCTTCTGGAATAATGACACAATTTGTGATAGTTTACTCATTCCCATCAAAATCACAACTGTTGCTGATGATTGCGCTGCGAGAGCTACATCATTCGACAAATTCCTGTCGGAAGTAGTGCCTGTGATTACCCAAAAACTTTCTGAAACACCTCTTTTTGTCAAAGAAATTCCTTGATAAGCCGGAACTGCAATCGAAGATGAAATTCCGGGGACTACAAATGTAGGGATTCCAAAACTTTCTGCAAATTCAATTTCTTCGCTTCCACGACCAAAAATAAATGGATCTCCACCCTTCAACCGAACGACATTTCCATAGGTAAGCGCATTATCAACAATCAACTGATTGATTTGGTCTTGCGTATATTCATGACAGCCTTTTCGTTTCCCTACAAATATTTTTATGGCATCTTTGGGTGCATGAATCATTATTTCCTCATTGGCTAGTGCATCATACAAAACCACATTCGCTTCTGCCAGCGCCTTTACTCCTTTCAGAGTAAGCAAATCCGGATCGCCAGGACCAGCGCCTACTAAAGTTACTTTGGGTTGTATTGTATTATGCATCAGCTAAATCTTTGGCTCTGTATTTCTCTATTGTATCAAAAAACGCAACTCCTTGTTGGATGTATTTTTGTGCAAATTCGGCAGAAGGCTCATTCGCTTTGATTTGATAAACCAAATCTTTAAAGCTTGAATCCAATTCTATTTTTTTGCTTTCGATAAAAACAGTATCAAATAAATCGATAATTCCAGCGTGGTGATTTGTTTTTTGGTTTTCTGCCAATAATATTGCTTTGGCACCGTTTACAAAACCTGCGTAGGCCAAGTAAATCGCATCTGCCCATTTTTCTTCTTCGAAAGCTTCTTGTGCAAAAGTCATTTTATCTTTGGCTTCTAATATTAAAGTAGCCACTAAATCAATTACTACACCTGCACATTCTCCTACTCCAACAGCTTTTACGTAGTTATCAGCATTTCCCCAATCTACAAAATCAGCCTCGGTAAGGTTTGTTATATCAGCTAATGGTTTTAAAAATTCATAGAAATATTTCTCTCCTTTGGCGTCGTAATAATTCAAGAACGATTGTCCGTTTCCGTTTGCTTCAAAATCATTTAAGATATAACGCAACGCATCGGGTCCTCTTCTGCTTGGAATTTTAATCACTTTATCCGAAAATCTTCCGTTTCCGTTTCCTAAATTCCCGCCACCTAATAATACCTGAAGAGCTGGAGCCACTAGTTTTCCTGCATTAATGGACATTCCTTGGAAACCAATTTCGGACATATTGTGTTGTCCACAAGCATTCATACAACCGCTAATTTTTATGGCGATTTGTTGATTGTTGCTGTATTGTGGGTATTCTGTTTTTAATACTCTTTCTAATTCATCCGCAATACCAGTACTACTTGCAATACCTAAATTACACGTATCCGTTCCCGGACAAGCCGTGATATCTCCGATAGTATCATATCCTAAAGCAACAAAATCCAATTTGGCTAATTCTTGGTAAAAGAACACTAGATTTTCTTCTTTGATATTACGCAAAACGATGTTTTGTCTTAATGAAAAACGCAACTCATTAGCACCATAATTTTTAATCAAATCGGCTAACAATCTTGCTTTATCTGTATAAAAATCTCCTAAAAGCACTTTGATACCAATAGCCACATATCCTGCTTGTTTTTGTGCAATCACATTTGATTTTTTCCAAGCTTCAAAAGCTTCAACATTATCAATTGTTACTGATGGTACAGCTAACAAAGGTTCTGTAATTGGCCCTTCAAAAGCTGTAGTATCTATCTCGTATGTATGAAAAGGCAATGCTTTTTTCTCTTCGTCAACCAAACGCAAAAACTCATCACGACCTAAATCTTTAATTAAGAATTTCATACGTGCTTTCAAACGTTTTGCTCTTTCTCCGTAACGGTCAAAAACTCTGATTATACCTTCGGCAGTTGGAATAATTTGGTTCACCGGTACAAATTCTGAAAGCAATTCAGCGTGACTTGGTTGAGAACCTAAACCACCCGCAAACATTATTTTGAACCCTTTTTCGCCATTTACAATTTTTGGAATAAATCCTAAATCATGCAAATAACTCAAAGCGGTATCTTTATCAGAAGAGGAGAATGATATTTTGAACTTACGTCCCATTTCCTGACAAATTGGGTTACGCAATAAATATTGAAACAAACCATGCGCATAAGGCGACACGTCAAAAGGTTCGTCAACATCTACACCCGCTAATTCGCTTCCAGTAATATTACGCACGGTATTTCCACAAGCTTCTCTCAAAGTGATATCATCTTTAGCTAACTCAGACCAAAGCTCCGGTGTTCTGTCTAAACTCACATAGTGAATTTGAATATCCTGACGGGTTGTAATGTGTAAACGTCCTGTAGAATATTTATCGGACACTTCCGTAATACGCTTCAATTGCTCGCTAGTCACTTTTCCGTATGGCAATTTAATACGAATCATTTGCACGCCTTCTTGACGTTGACCGTAAATACCACGTGCCAAACGAAGACTGCGAAAACGCTCATCGTCAATTTGTCCACTTCGGAAGGAATGAATTTTTTTCTCTAAATCGATAATCTCTTTTTGGACAATCGGATCTTCTATTTCTGTTCTAAAACTTTGCATCTTTTAGTTATATTTATCCCCTCCTCAACCCTCCCCTTCGGGGAGGGAGTCGAAATTGGAAATATTATTACATTTTCTTTTAACTCAATTATTATTATATTCTTATCGTAAAAGGCAAACGCCTTAACTACCGGCATACTTTTATCCAGGATGTCTCCCTCCCCTTCGGGGAGGGCTGGGGTGGGGGCTATTTTATAAACCCAACTCCTGCTGTTGTGTTGGTTGTAGCATCTATTAAAATGAAAGCTCCGTTAGATTTATTATCAGTATAAGCATCAAAATAAATGGCTTTGCTCAATTTGATAGTTACTTCTCCAATTTCATTTATAGCTAATTGAGTCGCTGGTGTTGTTCCAGAATAATCGGTTGCGATTACGTTTTTTACACTGTCAATTTTCGCCAAAACTCTATTGCTGTTGTGTTGCACATAATATTTTGCACCTGCCACTAATTTTTTACTGTCCATCCAACAAACAGTTGTTGTGATGTCTTTTTCAATTTTAGGAAGTTCATTCGATTTTACAATCATATCACCTCTGGTTACATTGATGTCATTATCTAATTCGATAGTGATAGAAGAACCAGCCGTAGCTTCATCAAATTGTTTATCAAAAAAGTGAATATTCGTTACGGTAGATTCAGTTAAAGAAGGAAGCACCGTTACTGCATCTCCCACTTTAATAGTGTTACCGTATAATTTTCCGGCATATCCTCTAAAGTCGTGATACTCTTCCGTTTTTGGTCGGATTACTGTTTGAACAGGAAAACGTGCGATCCCGTTTTCGTAGATATCATTTGGTTCCAATGATTCCAAATGTTCCAAAACCGTCTGTCCGGTATACCAAGGCATGTTCTCCGATTTATCGGCAACATTCCCTCCATTGATTGCACTTAGCGGAATGTAACTTACATTTTGTTCTTTAAAAGCGCTTTTTGCATTTAATGCCTGAAAGTCTGCTTTGATTTTGTTGTATACTTCTTCTGAATAATCAACTAAATCCATTTTGTTTACCGCAACAATCACATCTTTTACTCTCAATAAATTATTGATAAAAAAGTGACGGTAGGTTTGCTCAATAACTCCTTTACGCGCATCAATCAAAATGATTGAAACTTGTGAAGTTGAAGCTCCGGTAACCATGTTTCGTGTATATTCAACGTGACCCGGAGTATCGGCAATAATGTAACTTTTTTTGGCTGTCGAAAAATAAATATGCGCCACATCAATCGTAATTCCTTGTTCTCTTTCAGCAACCAAACCATCGGTAGCCAATGAGAAATCTAAATAATCGTATCCTTTTTGCTTACTGCTTTTTTCTATTGCTTCAATCTTATCTGTAGTCAATGATTTTGTATCGTACAATAATCTCCCGATTAATGTACTTTTTCCGTCATCTACACTTCCTGCTGTTGCTATTTTTAAAACTTCCATCTGAATTTTGTTTAAAGTTTAAAAGTTTAAGGTTTTCAAAAACACCTTGTAAAAACTTCTAAATTTGATTTTTTTATTTTAAATGTTGAATTATAAATTTTAAATATCTCGGAACAATTCATAATTTATAATTCATAACTTATAATTGTTTTCTAAAAATAACCTTGTTGTTTTCTTTTTTCCATTGCAGCTTCAGAACGTTTATCATCAATTCTGGCTCCTCTTTCAGAAATAGTTGAAGATCTAATTTCACCCACCACTTCCTGAATAGTTGCTGCGTAAGAATCAACAGCTGCGGTACAACTCATATCTCCAACGGTTCTAAAACGAACAATTCTTTCTTCAATTTGCTCATCTTCTTCTTGGTAAACAAAAGGAGAATGAGACCAAATCATACCGTCTCTCAAGAATACCTTACGCTTGTGTGAAAAGTAAATCGATGGAATTTCGATTTGCTCTTGTTCGATATAACTCCAAACATCTAGCTCTGTCCAATTCGAAATTGGAAAAACACGAACGTTTTGACCGTTTTCAATTTTTCCGTTTAAAATATCAAATAATTCAGGACGCTGATTTTTTTCGTCCCATTGACCAAAATCATCACGAACCGAAAAAATACGTTCCTTCGCTCTCGCTTTTTCTTCATCTCTACGCGCACCACCGATGCAAGCATCAAATTTGAATTCTTCGATAGCATCCAAAAGTGTAGTCGTTTGCAAACTGTTTCTACTGGAGTACTTACCTGTTTCTTCTACAACTTTCCCTTCGTCAATAGCATCTTGCACATTACGAACGATTAATTCTAATCCCAATTCAGCAACTAATTTATCTCTAAAAGCAATAGTTTCAGGAAAGTTATGTCCCGTATCTACGTGCAACAATGGAAAAGGGATTTTCGCTGGAAAAAATGCTTTTTGAGCTAAACGTACCAAAGTAATCGAATCTTTTCCACCAGAGAAAAGCAATACCGGTTTGTCAAATTGAGAAATTACTTCTCTAAATATGTATATCGCTTCGCTTTCTAAAGCATTTGTTTTTAATATGGTACTCATTATATTTTTATTTATTCAAGGATTGAAAAATTCAAAAATTGAAAGATTGTTGTATTAATTTTTAATTATTTTTGGTGCAACCCACATTCTTTATGACTCGATTCCCATGACCATCTCCCTGCTCTGATATCTTCCCCTTCGGCTATGGCTCTCGTACATGGAGCACATCCTATACTTACAAACCCTTGTTTGTGTAATACATTTTGTGGCACATTATTTTTTTCTAAATAAGCTTCTACTTCTATCAAAGTCCATTTCAATAATGGATTGAATTTTATAATGTCGAACTTTTCATCGTATTCAAAAAGGTCTAAGTCATTTCTGTTTTCGGATTGTTCCGCACGTAAACCAGTAATCCAGATGTCATTCCCTTTTAATGCTTTAGTCAACGGTGCCACTTTTCGAATAAAACAACACTCTTTTCTATTCTCCACCGATTCATAGAAGCTGTTTGGACCTTTATGATTTAACAACTCTTCCACCGCAATTGCTTCCGGAAAATAGGTTTTAATGTCAATTTTATATTTTCTTAAAGTTTTATGAAAAACATCATACGTTTCCTGAAATAATCGTCCTGTATCCAATGTAAAAATGGTAATTGGCAAATCATTTTTCGCAATTAAAGCCGTAATCACCTGATCTTCCTGACCAAAAGAAGTAGAAAAAACTACGTTATCCTTATATTCGTTGGCTAAAAAACGAAGCGTTTCCTCAATGGAAAAATCTTTGGTTTTATGCAATAACGCTTGTACTATATCTGTGCTCATAATTCCGTTTATCTTTTACAACAATTTTGACAAGGTTCTTAAACTCAAAATAATAATTAAGATACCTACCAAAATCATCATTGGTTTTCTTTTGATTTTATTAACTAATAAAGCAGCAATTGGCGCAGCAATAACGCCTCCTAAAATTAAACCTATAATAACCTGCCATCCTTGGATTCCTCCAAAAATCATAAATGTAATACCACTAGCGAAAGAAACCGCAAATTCGGCTGCATTCACAGAACCAATTGTATATCTAGGATTTCTACCGCGTCCTAATAATGTAGAAGTTACAATTGGCCCCCAGCCTCCACCTCCAACGGAATCCATGAATCCCCCAAAAGAAGCCAGAATATTCAATCGTTTCGTTTTCTTTTTAATAATATTTTTTTGCATTGCCTTTCTGATAATTATAACCGCCAAAGCGATCATATACACGGCAATAAAAGGCTTTATTGCATCCCCATCAATTACATCCGATAACAAATAAGCTCCGGTAATCGAACCCAAAATTCCGGGTATCAACAAATGCCGGACTAGTTTTTTATTGATATTCCCAAAACGATGATGAGAAATTGCAGAAGCGCCGGTGGTAAACATTTCAGCAACGTGAACACCTGTACTGCTGATTGCTGGCGGGATTCCATATGCCAATAAAAAAGAGGTAGAGGTTGCTCCGTAGCCCATTCCTAAAGTTCCATCGACTAGTTGTGCAAAAACGCCAATACAAAAAAAGATTAAAAACTCCTGATCGAACCCTCCCACAAAACCATTCCAAGAAAATTCAGCATGATGGTTGTACACCAATGTAGAAATTAATCCAACTAATAAAACAACCGGAATAACAACCCACAAGCGTTCTTTAAATGTAATTTGGGATTTTATCATCCCTTTATTTTCTTCTACTACTTCTTTATTCATGCTTGCAAGGTAAAATAAATTTTATTTATTATCTATTACCCTATCGGCATTGTAGATTAAAGCGCAAAAATAGTACTTTTTGTTTAACTACAACACTAATTTTTAAGTTTATTTTTTAAAAGGCGATATCCGCTAGGGTATTGTTTTCCAATATCATCAGGGTATTGTCTCGCACTTCGGTCATTAATTTCCGAACGGCGCAAGTGGTTTCATCGGCACAGTCTTCACAAGGCTCATAAAAATTATGGCTGGCACATGGAAGTAATGCAATAGGTCCCTCTAGAATACGATACACATGGGCCATATTTATTTCCTTAGGATCTTTTATCAAATAATAGCCTCCGCCTTTTCCTTTTTTGGCTCCTAAAAAACCAGAATGACGCAGTAATAATAAAATACTTTCTAAAAACTTGATCGAGATAGTCTCGCTCTTGGCTATCTCCGCTATTTGCACCGGAAAATTGTTTTTTTGGCGTGCCAAAAAAGTAAGTGCTTTTATTCCGTATTTAGTTTTTTTTGAAAGCATTTTAAAAAAATATAATTGAAGATTAATTATTTTTGATTGTAGATTTCAAAGCTGTCTGAAATCAACATTCTTTTTATATTGAAACAACAAAAATATACTTTTTGATTTAAGAATAGTGAATGGAGATTGATGATTTTTAATTTGTAGTAAATCTACAATCAAAAAATCCTTACAACAATGCCTGCTCTAAATCAGCAATCACATCTTTTACGGTTTCCAATCCTACTGAAACACGAACTAAACCATCGGTAATACTCACTGCTAAACGTTCTTAA
>NZ_RYDI01000010.1:52129-124360 GCF_003970335.1 Flavobacterium sp. LS1P28
GCAATCACATCTTTTACGGTTTCCAATCCTACTGAAACACGAACTAAACCATCGGTAATACTCACTGCTAAACGTTCTTAAATAAACCACATTGACCACGGTTTAAACCCTGGACTATTGTATGGCTTCAATCGTCATGAACTTTACGAAAGCGCCTGCTCCAAATCAGCAATCACATCTTTTACGGTTTCCAATCCTACTGAAACACGAACTAAACCATCGGTAATACTCACTGCTAAACGTTCTTCAACAGATAATTTGCTATGTGTTGTCGATGCTGGATGCGTAACGATTGTTCTGGTATCTCCTAAATTTGGTGATAAAGAACATAATTTTATTTTATCCAAAAAGTTTCTTCCGGCTTCAAGCCCCCCTTTTATTTCAAAAGCAACAATATTTCCGCCCAACTTCATTTGCTTTTGAGCAATTTCGTATTGTGGATGCGATTTCAAAAACGGATATTTCACGCGATTCACATTCGGATGCTGCTCTAAAAACTCCGCTACTTTCATCGCATTTTCACAATGCCTGTCTAAACGAATCGCCAAAGTTTCTAAACTTTTTGATAATACCCAAGCATTAAAAGGCGATAAAGAAGGACCGGTAAGTCGAGAAAACAAATAGATTTTTTGAATCAATTCAGCATCACCAACTGTTATTCCTCCCAACACTCTACCTTGACCGTCCATTAACTTTGTAGCGGAATGCACCACTAAATGCGCACCCCATTTTATTGGTTGTTGCAGATAAGGTGTTGCAAAACAGTTATCAATTACCAAAATCAAATTATGTTTTTTAGCAATCGTTCCTAAAAGTTCTAAATCGATAATATCAACAGCAGGATTGGTAGGTGATTCCGCAAAAAGAATCTTTGTATTTGGTGTGATGAAACTTTCAATTGTTTCCGGCTTATTAATATCAAAATAGGAGGTTTCAATATTCCATTTTGGAAAATAATTGATAAATAAAGAATGTGTCGCTCCAAAAACACTACTCGAAGAAACAATATGATCTCCAGATTTCAATAAAGCTGCCAAGGTTGAATACACTGCTGCCATTCCTGAAGCAAAGGCAAAACCAGCTGCCGCACCTTCCATTATACACACTTTATCAACAAATTCGTTCGTGTTTGGGTTGCTGTAACGGCTATATATATTTCTGTCTTTCTCTTCGGCAAAAGAAGCACGCATATCTTCGGCATCCTCAAATACAAAACTAGAAGTTAAGTACAAAGGAACCGAGTGCTCTAAATATTGTGTTCTTTCTAATTGGGTACGGATGGCTGAGGTTTCAAAACCAAATTCTTGATCGTTCATTATTATTAGATTTCAAAGAGTTGTTTCACAAAGATTCGCAAAGGAATCACAGAGATTCACAAAGTTTTTCCGCATAATTTTTCTATAAAAAAAAGCTCTTTATTGTTTAAAATTAAAGTTTTAGAAGTTGACTATTTTAGCTTTACGCCAATTCAACTCCGTTCAAAACTACTTTATAGTGTATGGTTGCTGTTGGCTCTAATGTTTTAGAAACCGAACAGTATTTTTCGAAAGAAAGTTGTGCGGCTCTCGTTGCTTTTTCTTCATTAATAGGTCCTTCCAAAAAGAATACTACAGTAATATCCTTGAATGGTTTTGCTTCTCCTACTTGTACCCGTTCTCCTTCGACCTCAGCTTTGAAAGAAGTGATTTCCTGACGCTGTTTTTTTAAAATCGAAATCATATCAATCGCACTGCAACCCGCAACACCCATCAATACTAATTCCATTGGACTTGCGCCTTTATCGTCTCCGCCAAATTCTGGTCGGCTATCCACATTTACTAAGTGACCACGCTCGTTTTTTAATTCAAAGTGGAAGTTGTCGTTTACTCTGTTTAATGTTATTTTCATATTATTCCCCTCCCCAACCCTCCCCGAAGGGAAGGGAGCCAAGACTGGAGGCAGTCCCTTTTTTATTATTTATATTTATTTGGACGCAGATTTTACTTTTATATATGTTAAATCAAAAATCGTCACCCGAGAGCTTGCTCGAACTGGCGAAGCAATCTGCAATCTTTTTATTCCCCCTTCAGGGGTATGGGGGCTACCCTTTATCCGACAATCTCAAAATATCACCAAAAACACCTCTCGCCGTTACCGCAGATCCTGCACCTGCACCTTGAATTACGATTGGTCTGTCGCCATACGATTCAGTGTAAATTTCGAAGAAAGAATCAGAACCTTTTAAGCCTCCCAAAGCAGTATCCGAAGGTACGGAAACTAATTTTACTTCTAGATTACCTTTGTCATTTTGCAAATCGCCTGACAATTCGCCTATGTATCGCAGGACGTGATTGGGCTTTTGGTCGGCTTTTATTTTAGCATAAATTGGATCAAACTCGGTCAATTTATTCAAGAAATCCGAAACATCGCCTTCACGCAAATGTTCTGGAATTAAATTTTGAATATCAATTTCTTCAAACTCATTTTGCAAGTCTAATTCTCTTGCCAAAATCAATAATTTTCTACCTACGTCGTTCCCGCACAAATCTTCTCTTGGATCCGGCTCGGTATACCCATTGTCAATGGCCTCCTTCAATATTTCGCTAAACGAAGCCTCTTTTGCAGAAAAATTATTGAACAAATAACTCAATGTTCCAGAGAAAACACCTTTAATCTTCGTGATATTTTCACCCGAAAGGTGCAATAATTTAATCGTATCAATCAATGGCAATCCTGCACCCACATTAGTTTCATAAAGATAACTCTTTTGATTATCCGCCAGCACTTTTCGTAATTTTTTATAAAAACTATAGCTTAACGTATTAGCCACTTTATTAGACGAAATCAAATCAAAACTGTTTTCAGCTAATTTTATATAATTCCCAACAAATTCAGCACTTGCCGTGTTATCAATCGCAATCAAATTCTCCAAGTGATGCTCATTTGCGTAGGCAATTACATCATCTATAGTATAAGAAAAGCCATTGTTCTGGATTTCATTTTTCCAATTTGGAGTAACGCCATTTTTATTCAAAAGTACATTACTTGAATTGGCAATTGCAAAAACATTCAGTTTGATATCTTTTCTTTTCTCGATAGTTGCTGCTGATTCCAATATTTGGTTAATCAACGTTCCACCAACTAATCCATGTCCGAAAATAGCGATATTGATTTTCTTAGCTACTCCAAAAATCTCTCCGTGAATTACGTTTAAGGCTTTGTTCAATTGCGATTTTTTGACCACCAAACTCACGTTTTTACCCGTAACGGTATTATTGAAAAGAATCGGGACAATTTTATTTTTTATCAACGCCGTGTATGGCTTGTGAAAAGTACTTAAATCCTGACCAATGATAGAAATCACCGAAACATCATCCGTCACCGTGATTTTATTTACATCTTTCGAATAGAAATCATTTTCGAATTCTTTCTCTAATTCAATCATTGCTTTTGTCGCTTTATCAGTGGCAACAACTAAACCAATTCCTCTTTCTGACGAACCTTGAGAAATGATACTTACGCTAATATCATTATCGCCCATCACTCTGAAAATACGGGCATCAACACCTGTTTTTCCCAGTAATCCTCTTCCTTCCAGGTTCACTAACGAAACATTTTCAAGCACCGAAAGTGTTTTGATCCCTTCCTTGTTTGAATTGGAAGTGATTAATGTTCCTTTATTTTCATGGTTGAACGTATTCAAGATACGAAGCGGAATGTTTTTTTCCAACAAAGGAATGATCGTTTTGGCATGAAGAATCGTAGCACCAAAATTGGCTATTTCATTGGCTTCATTAAACGACAAATGGTCAATTTTCTTTGCATCAACTACTAAATCCGGATTAGCGGTATAAATTCCGTCTACATGCGTATAATTCTGTAATTCGTCCGCATTCAAATAATTCGCAATCAACGAAGCGGTGTAATTGCTACCGTTTCTTCCTAAAGTGGTCGTGTCATTATTTGTGTTTGAACCAATGAAACCTGTAACAATATTTACGGTTGTTCCGTTATTTTGTTTGAAATAATTGATGACATTTTTCTTCGAAATTTGTTCCAAAGGTTGTGCATCACCAAATTTCGAATCGGTTTTTATCAATTCCCGAGTATCTGCAAAACGGGCATTTATCCCATTTTCGACCAAAATTGCCGTCAGTAATTTTGCCGAAAGTAGTTCCCCTTTTGATAAAATTTGGTCTTTTATTTTGTTGCTGTAATCACCAATTAAGCTGACGCCTTCGAATAATTTTTCAAGAACATGGAACTCTTCGGATAAATCTACGTCTTGATATTCGTCTTGTTGGTATTTTTTGAAATCATCAAAAAGAGGTTTATAAACTCCGTTTTTAGCGGCAATACTTAAAATTTCTTCTAATTCATCCGTAGCATTTCCTCGCGCCGAAACCACAATAGCAATTTCCTCTCCTTGATTTACTTTATCAATAATAATTGCAACCACCTTATTTATTCCGTCGCCATTCGATAACGATTTTCCTCCAAATTTTAATATTTTCATTGTGTTGTGTTTTTTGGCTTAGAATATATCCTGAAGCAAATTGTGTAATTGTTTGTATTCTATCAAAAAAGCGTCGTGTCCGTGGATGGAAACTATTTCCTGATAGGTAACCCTCTTTTTATATTTTTTTAATTCCTCGTACGTTGCTTTATTTTCATTTGCCGTAAAAAACAAGTCGGAATTGATTCCAATAATATGAATCTCGGCTTCAATTTTTGAAGTTATCTCTTCGAATGATGTGTAGTTTCTGGTGATATCGATTGTTTTCAACAGTTGATTCATCATTTTATATGACGAAATTTGAAAACGTTTCTGCAATTTTTCGCCGTGATGTAGCAACCAGCTTTCTACATTAAAAATCCCCAATTCTTCATTGGTGGTTCGCTGAAATTTTGCAGCAAATGATTCCGGAGTTCTATAGCATAACATAGCATGAGTGCGAGCGTCTTCAATAGGTTTCGAAGAGTTGTTGAGAATTTGTTCCTGCAAAAAGCAATTGGCAATTAGCCAATCCGTCGATTTCCAATCCGTTGCGATAGGAATTAAATGTTGTGCGATTTTTGGTTCTAAAGCGACCATCTCCCAAGCAATTCCGCCACCTACAGAACCCCCAATAATGGCGTATAGTTTTTTAATATCCAGAACCCGAATCCCTTCAATAAAAATCCTGGCAATGTCTCTGGCAGTAAAATCTAAATAATCTTCGATCTCAAAACCATCAAAACCATTTCCGGGAACATTAAATGCGAGTATTGTATATTTTGTTGTATCTATGGTTTTGTGTGCTCCAATTAAATCATTCCACCAACCGTTTTCGCCCACAACTTGTGAATTTCCGGTTAAAGCATGGTTGACCAAAACAATTGGTGCCGTATGCAATTCTGGCCCAAAAACTTGAAAACTTACGTTTAAGGTAGCATAAAAAGCGCCACTTTTAGTGGTGAAATTTTGAAATGTAATAGAGGTTGGTTTATTTTCCAATGGCAAATCTTTTATGATTTTTGATCTGTGTTTGGAAATATTATAAAGAAAGTCAGGCGTTATCTAGACTAATTCTTAGTGTTATCTTTCCACGATGAGCGTGGTAGAATGCAGCACCTTCTTCGATAAATCGAAGGGTTGCTAAGGCTTCATCGGGTCTAATCCCTCTGCCTTTCTTTATAACATTTCAATACGTTTTTGAACTTAAAGAAGCAAATTAACCACTATTTTTTGTAACAACCAAATTTTTATGTGGATTCGTTTATTTCTTTGGGCACCATAAATACAAAAAACAATTCACACGCAATTGTTATTCTGACGAAGTAATGAGAATACTCATCCCGTTTTCTTACTTCGTCAAAACAACACTTTTAAACATCCTTTGAAAATCTCAAAACCAAAAATAAATTCGGATTTATTAAATAAAAAGCGCTTCATTCTCTTGGGAATACATTAGGAAAAGCAATGAATTAGTCACTATTTTTTGTGCCAAAACATCGTTCTTTGAGATCTCAAATCTAGGATGAATCAATCCATTCTTAGAATCGTTTTCCTTTTCTTTTTTATTTCTGAAATTAATACTTTTTAATAACCGAAATGTCTTTGTAAAATACTTTGTTGTGCTCATAATTTTTAGGTGTTAGGTGTTAATATTCATTTTTGGTCTCCTTGTATGAATTGTTGTGAGATTTGAAAAAATCAGAAAAACAAAAAACCCTTTTAGATCCATATCCAAAAGGGTTTTAAGTTATACACTTACTTTTGGAATCAACAGCCGCGAATACACATAATGGCATTGACACAAATCATGTTATTGACTGTTGCGTTATTTATTTTTTGGCTTTTTAGGTTATTCATCGAGGCTTTTTGTGACTAAAAAATCTATTCTGTTTATTACTATTCAAAAAAAAAGCTTCCCGTTATCCGGGAAGCTTTTGATATATAATTTGATTTAAATTATGCAATAAGCAACCCTCAGGAATTTTCCTGTGCGACCTTAAACATATTACAAATATTAAATTTCATTTTTACTTTATTAGAATTTCAAAATTGCAAATTATTTTTTAAATATCCAAATAAGTTTAAGAAAATAATAGCGAAACTATTTTAAATATTATTTTTTCTTAATAATTTAGAACCCGATAAATATTTATTCTCAAAAAAAACAAAAGATTAATTTGCAATTCAAAATGGTTTCATACATTTGCAACCAAATACAAGAGGAAAAATTTGAACTGATTGCAACCTCTTCATAATGAAACAAATTCATTATGAATACTGAACGTTTTTCAGTAGAAAAAATGCTAAAGCAGAAACTCTTCTTTAGTCCTTTTTAGCAATTATTTTTTCTCGCTTAATTTAAAATAATAATTATTATGGCCTATTTATTTACGTCAGAATCTGTAAGCGAAGGACATCCAGACAAAATTGCAGATCAAATTTCAGACGCATTAATTGATAATTTTTTGGCATTTGATGCTGACTCAAAAGTAGCTTGCGAAACTTTAGTAACTACAGGTCAAGTAATCTTGGCAGGTGAAGTAAAATCAAATACCTATTTAGATGTGCAACAAATCGCTCGCGATGTAATCAAGAAAATTGGTTACACAAAAAGCGCCTACATGTTTGAAGCGGATTCTTGTGGTATTCTTTCTGCTATACACGAACAATCTGCTGACATCAATCAAGGTGTTGATAGAGCAAATCCTGAAGAACAAGGTGCTGGTGATCAAGGAATGATGTTTGGTTACGCAACAAATGAAACAGAAAATTACATGCCTTTGGCACTTGATTTATCTCATAAATTATTAAAAGAATTGGCCGTTTTAAGACGTGAAAATAACGAAATCACCTATTTGCGTCCGGATGCTAAATCTCAAGTGACGTTAGAATACAGTGATGACAACAAGCCAACTCGAATTGAAGCTATTGTAATTTCGACACAGCACGATGACTTTGACGAAGAAGCTACTATGCTTGCTAAAATCAAAAAAGACATCATCGAAATTTTGATTCCAAGAATCATTGCAAAAAATCCAACGAGTGCTCATTTATTTAATGATCAAATTAAATACCACATCAATCCAACGGGAAAATTTGTAATTGGAGGACCTCACGGAGATACTGGACTAACAGGTAGAAAAATTATTGTAGACACTTACGGTGGAAAAGGTGCTCACGGTGGTGGTGCATTCTCTGGTAAAGACCCTAGTAAAGTAGACAGAAGTGCAGCTTATGCTACTCGTCACATTGCTAAAAATCTAGTTGCAGCAGGTGTTGCTGACGAAATTTTAGTACAGGTTTCCTACGCAATTGGTGTTGCTAAACCAATGGGGATTTTTATAGAAACTTATGGGACTTCAAAAGTAACCTTAACCGATGGAGAAATTGCTAAAAAAGTAGAAGCTATTTTTGACATGCGCCCGTACTTTATAGAGCAACGTTTGAAATTAAGAAATCCAATCTACAGCGAAACTGCTGCTTACGGGCACATGGGACGTACTCCAGAAACGGTTACTAAAACTTTTACTGCTCCAGGAGGATTAACAAAAACCGTGACTGTTGAATTGTTTACTTGGGAAAAATTAGATTTTGTTGACCAAGTTAAAACTGCTTTTGGATTGTAATTCAGTACAGATTTAAAATGAAAAAGGGGATTTTGTTCAGTCAAAATCCCTTTTTAATTTGGCTATAATTGTACTTTAAAATAAAGGTCACAAATCGTGGTAAAATAATCGTTTCATTCGCATTAAAGCCATTTACGCTAAAGGAGTTGTTCAATCTAGACCTTGTATTTAGTAAATTGTAGGCCTGAATTCTGTATTCAAATTTGGCGTCCTTTTTTAATAAGTTCCGCCGCCGCCACTCATTGCATTCATTATGCGCATTCCACCTCCAGCTTGACCTGTAGCCTCTAACTTTTCTTCTTCTTTATAAATTGATGTCGATTTATCAAAATTAAGAATGAATGTTTTTTCGAACATTTTCTTCATTCTTTCCTCAATCATTTTTTGCACATCAGGAGTCATATCCTTATTGCCTTCCATTCGTGTTTTGAAATCGGAGGTACTGCTTTTCGATTCATACACTGCCATTCCTTGAAATTCCTGAGCGCGAAGCCCCAAAAACGATGCAATTGTTACTATTATTGAGTAAATTACTTTATACATAACTATTGGGTTTTAATGAATAAGAGTGAAAAATACTATTTTTGTTACAAGTATTCTGTTAAAATATTAATAAAACAATCAAAATTATATACCGTTTAATTGTAATTTCGCTGTATGAAAAAAGTAATATTATTGCTGTTTATCGCTTCATTTTCAGTAATTTTTAGTCAGAACCAAAAACTAACAGCCATTAAAATCGATTCTATTCGTTTTGATGGAGATGCGTTTTTAGGTTATGATTCATTTGGTTTTTACTACACCATCCATAACAATGTTTTTTCTAAAATTGGAACACGGAATACTTTAGAATACAAAAATATTTCTTTGGGTAGAATCACAAAAATAGATTTGCATAACCCTTTGAAAATTGTTTTATTTTACGAAAATTTCAATACAGTTATCATCTTGGACAATCAATTGAATGAAACTCAGAAAATCAATTTTTCAGAAAATACAATTCCAATCGTAGCCACTGCAATTGGTATTGCTGCTCTAAATCAGTTGTGGGTTTACAACAGTATGAATCAGCAACTGGGATTATATGATTATTTGAACAAGGATTACAAAACTATTTCAGTTCCTTTTACTGAAAGTATTAAGAATTACGCTTCAGATTTCAACATCTTCTATTGGATGGACGGTAAAAACAACTGGTACACTTGCGATATTTTTGGCAGAATAGCAAACAAAGAAAAAGTTTCTGATTTTGACTCGATTGAAATTATAAATGAAAATCAGATCATCTATTCTAAAAATGGGATTTTAATTTTGCAGGATTTGGAAAAAAACCAAAAAACTGAAATTGAAATTTCAGAAAAATCCTTTAAAAAATTCTATTACAAAGACCAAATTTTATCTATTTTTACAGCTGAAGGAATTACAAATTATAAAATCATACTACCGTAATGCACATAGCAATAGCAGGAAACATAGGCTCTGGAAAGACAACTTTGACACGCTTATTAGCGAAACATTTCAAGTGGGAACCACATTATGAAGACGTAGTAGACAATCCGTACCTAGATGATTTTTACCACCAAATGGAGCGCTGGTCGTTTAATTTACAAATTTATTTCTTGAATAGTCGCTTCCGTCAGGTGATGCAAATTCGTGAAAGTGGCAAAAAAATCATTCAGGACCGAACTATTTATGAAGATGCCCATATTTTTGCTCCTAATTTATATGCAATGGGTTTGATGACCAATCGTGATTTCCAGAATTATTCGTCTCTTTTTGAATTAATGGAATCTACTGTTAAAGCCCCTGATTTATTGATCTATTTAAGGAGTTCTATTCCTAATTTAGTCGGTCAAATACACAAACGCGGCCGTGAATATGAAAACTCAATATCCATTGAGTATTTGAGTCGTTTGAACGAACGCTACGAAGGCTGGATTCAAACCTATGACAAAGGAAAATTATTAATTATTGATGTGGATAACATGAATTTTGTTGATAATCCCGAAGATTTAGGAACTATTTTTAATAGAATTGATGCTGAATTGAATGGGCTGTTTTAGAATCCTCTCCCCAACCCTCTCCGAAGGAGAGGGAGTAGAAACTGGTGATAAAATACATAAAAACAAAAAATGCCTCACAATTGTGAGGCATTTATATTTACAAGATATTGATTACTTTAAAGCATCAATTTTAGCCTGAACTTCTGCGTCAGTTCCCTCAAAACTTTGAATGTTTTCTTTTCCGTTAATATTAGTTTTAATAGTTGCTTTTACTTCTCCATCAACATTGGTTTTTTCTATCGTAACTTTTTCCGAAACCATTTCAGTTACTGCTGCGGAAGCATTTATAAATCTACACGTTTTACTGTCACATCCTTTAGCAAGACACTCTTCTTTAGATATTGAAGTACACATTTCAGAAGCAGCACAACAAGCGGCTTTATTAGCCAATGTATGATTGCCACTACCTAAAATTGGTGCAATTACCAAACCAATCAAACAGGTCAATTTAATTAAAATATTCATTGATGGTCCAGAAGTATCTTTGAACGGATCACCAACAGTATCGCCAGTAATGGCCGCTTTATGCGCATCAGAACCTTTATAGGTCATTTCTCCATTAATCAGAACTCCCGCTTCAAAAGATTTTTTAGCGTTGTCCCAAGCACCACCGGCATTGTTTTGAAAAACAGCCCAAAGCACACCCGAAACGGTAACTCCGGCCATATAACCCCCTAACATTTCGGCGATTAGCTGGTTGTTGTCTCCGTAAACTAATTTGCCAAGCAAAACAATTGCAATTGGAAAACCAATTGTCAATATTCCCGGCAACATCATTTCGCGCAATGCAGCTTTCGTCGAAATATCAACACACTTAGCATATTCCGGTTTTCCGGTTCCTTCCATAATTCCGGGAATCTCCCTGAACTGACGACGTACTTCATACACCATGTCCATTGCGGCTTTCCCGACAGAATTCATCGCTAATGCCGAGAAAACTACAGGTATCATGCCTCCCACGAATAGCATTGCTAAAACTGGTGCTTTAAAAATATTGATTCCGTCAATTCCTGTAAAAGTTACATACGCAGCAAATAGAGCTAGTGAAGTTAATGCTGCCGAAGCGATAGCAAATCCTTTTCCCGTTGCTGCTGTTGTATTTCCTACGGCATCTAAAATGTCGGTTCTTGTGCGTACTTCTTTAGGCAATTCGCTCATTTCAGCAATTCCACCGGCGTTATCCGATATGGGTCCAAAAGCATCGATTGCCAATTGCATGGCCGTTGTTGCCATCATCGCTGAAGCAGCTAAAGCCACACCATAAAATCCTGCTAATGCGTAGGAAGTCCAAATTGCAGCTGCAAATAATAAAACCGTTGGAAACGTAGAAATCATTCCGGTTGCCAATCCTGCAATTACGTTTGTTCCTGCTCCAGTTGAAGATTTTTGAACAATTGCCATAACAGGTTTTGTACCCAATCCTGTATAATACTCAGTTACTGACGAAATGAGTCCACCTACTGCCAAACCTACAATTGTAGCATAAAAAACACGCATGGATGAAATTTCTTTAGTTCCTTCACCAAAAAAATCCATTTTCATGGTTTCTGGCAACATGTATTGCACTAAAAAATAGCAGGCAATAAGGGTTAATCCTATTGAAAGCCAGTTTCCCCTATTTAAAGCGCTTTGCACTTGCGCTTCTTTTGCATTATCATCTGTAATTTTTACCACCATTGTTCCGATAATCGAAAATAAAATACCAAAACCAGCGATTGCCATTGGCAATAAGATAGGTCCTATTCCTCCAAAAGCATCTTGAATAGTTCCGCCCATGTCTTTGATTACATAATTTCCTAAAACCATGGCCGCTAAAACGGTTGCGACATAAGAACCAAATAAATCAGCTCCCATTCCGGCAACATCGCCTACATTATCCCCTACATTGTCCGCAATTGTAGCCGGATTACGGGGATCATCTTCCGGAATTCCAGCTTCTATTTTCCCCACCAAATCAGCTCCAACATCGGCCGCTTTAGTGTATATTCCTCCACCAACTCTAGCGAACAAGGCTATTGATTCTGCTCCCAGAGAAAATCCCGCTAGTGTTTCTAAAACAATGGTCATATCTTCCGTAGAAGTCCAAACGCCATTCATAAAAAAGTGAAAAAAGAAAATAAAGAAAGTGGTCAATCCTAAAACAGCCAATCCCGCAACCCCTAATCCCATTACGGTTCCGCCGCCAAAAGAAACTTTTAGAGCTTGAGGTAAACTGGTACGGGCGGCTTGTGTGGTTCTAACATTGGTTTTTGTTGCAATTTTCATTCCCATGTTCCCAGCTAAAGCCGAGAAAAAAGCACCAAAAACAAAAGCAACTACTATTAATATGTGTGTAGTAGGAACGAAAAAAGAAATTCCGGCTAAAACTATGCTAGCTCCAATGACAAAAAACGTCAACAACCTATATTCTGCTTTCAAGAAAGCCAAGGCTCCTTCGTAAATGTAATCCGAAATCTCTTTCATCTTACCATCACCCGGATCCTGTTTTAATACCCATTTTCTTTTAGCAAACATAAATGCCAGTCCAATAAATGCCATCGCAATAGGCAAATAAATCATAATTGTATTCATAATTTCGGTTTGGTTTTTGGTTAAAATTAATAGTGTAACAAAACGAATTTAAACAAAAAAAGCAACACTCTTAACAGAATGTTGCTTTTTTTGTAAAAATTATGACGTAAAATTATTTAATACTAAACAATCCCTCTGGTTTATTCTCAATTTGATTAAATCGCTCCGTACACTCTGCGATAATTGCATAGGCTTCATTTACATCTCCCCAGCCGCCTACATCTACTTTCTTGTTTTCAAGATCTTTGTACACTTGAAAAAAGTGTTCAATTTCTTTTAATAAATGTGGATTCATGTCTGACAGATCATTCAATGAATTCCAGATTGGATCTGAAACCGGTACACAGATAACTTTTTCATCCGGTCCTTTATCATCCGCCATGTGGAAAACACCAATGGGTTTTACTTCCATAACACAACCGGGAAAAGTAGGTTCGTTTACCAAAACCAATACATCTAATGGATCGCCGTCTAAGGCTAATGTTTCCGGAATAAATCCGTAATCCGCAGGATACATCATTGACGAGAATAACATTCTGTCAAAACGCATTCTTTTTATTTCGAAATCATATTCGTATTTATTTCTACTTCCTCTTGGTATTTCGATTAAGACATCGAAAGTTGTTAATTTGTCTGCAGTCATTTTAGTTTTTCTTTTCTATATTTTATGGTTGCAAAAATAAGTAAAGAATCCCTTTCAACAATGAAAAATCTATGTTATCTGTTGATTAAATTTTAAGAAACAGCACTTTAGTAAAAAACGGTTCTATTTCTTTTCTTTAAATAATGATGCCATAAAAGATAGGTTGCAAAAGAGCGATACGGACTCCATTTCAACGTATGAACTTGCATCTCATTTTTGTCGTGAATATCCAGTAATTCCTTGATTGTGTGTACAACTGCAATATCGCCTAATGGCAATAAATCAGGCTCTTGCAGACAAAACATTAAATAAATATCGATGGTCCAGTTTCCTATCCCTTTGATTTTGATGAGTTCTTCGCGCACTTGCAGAGCCGTTTTGGCTGGCAAACTTTCTAAATCAAGTTCTTTATTTATTAAGGCTGTCGCCAAAGCTTTGATATAAGACGTTTTTTGACGGCTTACGCCAAGATTCCTAAACTCAGCATCCGATATGAGAACAAGAATTTCCGGTGTTACCGTTTTTAGAGTAGTTTTTATTTTCAAAAAAGTAGCTTTAGCGGACTCTATCGATACTTGTTGCTCTAAAATCAACAATACCAGAGTCTCAAAACCTTGCGGTCTTTTGGGAATAACAGGCATTCCGTATTGTTCAATGATTGCTTTGAAAATAGCATCTTTTTCTAAAAGGTAGTCGATGGCTTCTTGCATAATCTGATGTTTTTTTAGCCCGGATGGAAACGGCATCCTTTTTATAAGGCGATTTTTATTCGCCTTATAAAAAGATATAGTGTACAGCCGGAATAGCTCCTAAAAACTGAACCCAAACGACCCTTTAACAGTAAAACGATTCGTTTCCGGCACGTTGAGATAATTGCCTCGCCAGGCGAAATCAATACGGAATACTTTGAAGATATTTCCAATACCAGCACTGTATTCCCAATAGCCTTTTTCAGGTGCATTGTAAACTAATCCAGATGCGTTAATGGCTCTATTTTCATCTGAAATACTTCCATAAACGCCTTTTATGGAAATTAATTCTCTCCAATTGAGTTTGCGCATGAACGGTATTCTGGAAAAAAGACGCCCGTTGAAATTGTGATTCCACTGTAAAGTAGCATATTGATCCGATACAAATTCATAGAAATTAAGATTACTGAAGGTGTTTTCAATCGTGAAAAAAGTTTGATTTCCCGGAATCACATTTATCAATCCTAACGGAACTGTTCCAAAAGTTTTTCCTACTTCCATAATAATATTGGTTCGCCCCAATGGACCAATAACTATAGGCTGTTTGTAATATAATTGTACTTTGTCATATTTGAAATTACTGTTCAAAAGCCCTTTGAATCCATGGCTGTAATTAATAAAAAAACGACTAAAAGGACTGTCAACATTGCTTCTTTCAACCCCAAAACCAATCGTTTTTCGCTTTGGAGAATACTCGATCTGAATGTTCGCTTCGGATTGTTTTACATCACTTTTAGTAGCTAAATTGGCTATGTTGGTATAATAATCCAGGCTAAAAGTAGGCGATGCAGACTCCAGCGTACGATACGAAATCCCAGCCTGAAAAGTCAAGTTTTTTACTGGCTCCATTTCTATGGCAACATTAGTCAAATTGATGTTGGTTAACTTCCCGTTACTGCCAGATGAGAATACGGACGACGAAGCAAAACTTCGGCCTAAAACATCATTTGTAGTAGTTAAACTGGCTCCTATTTGTTCAATGTCTCGCCTATTTCCACCGGATAAAATGATCCTATTTTTCTTGTCGACCATCCATTTTCCGGAAAGTCCGTATTTAAATTTATCATCATCAAACCCATACGCAGTATACGCCTGAATGCGCCAAGGATCGTTAGGACCAAAATAGGTTCTTCCTCCTACTCGCAACCGTACACCCTCTACTTCATTGTATCCAAATGTAGAAAAAACAGGTCCATAATCAAAGTTATTAAACTCCACATAACCACTTCCTAGTATGGATACTAAGCTGTACAATTGTTTGAATTTATTTACGGTTTGCAGGGTATCAAGCATTTTATAAACGCCCAATTCATCCTTGCTTAAGTTTTCAAAACGGTTTTCATTCCAATATTCCTCAGATTTATTGTAGACTTCGTCATCCATATAATTGACTTCGGCTTTATAAAAAGCAACAGGCAATTCTGTATTGAACTGATGGTTCCGGTAAAAACTAGTTCTTTTTCCATAAACACCTTTCGAATTTTCTTTTTTGTTCAAAGCAAAGTCAGACATCAAATAATCCTTGGTCAACAAGAAAACCGAGTCACTGACTACTTCAAATTCCTGCTCTAAGTAAATATCTTTTACCCAGTTGATATTGGCACTTTTGGTCACTGCCATATTGATTTTCTTGATGGCAAATGTGGAATCATTCACCCAAAAATCTCCTTTGAAAGTCAATTCGTTTTTTCGTCTTGGATAAAAAACAATATTATAGCACCATTTATCATCAATATACGAACTGTCTTTCAGTACATAATTGTAGACATCAATCCCTGTTTTAGACAGCGGACTGGTAAAGCTTTTGTCAAAAAAAGTCAAGTAATTATTGTAGATATTATAATCTGAATACAAGTCTTTTACAAAAGATAAAATCTGTTGATTCCCATCAAATCCGGACGTTTTATTGGCTTTTATTTTTTCTTTTACCTTCTTTAATTTGTTGTCTCCATAAACATCATGGAGTGATTCATTTATAAAAATAGGCAAATAGGTTTTCCCGGTTACTCGGGACGTATCCATTTGATCGAATATAAATTCCATCCCTTTAAAAAGTTTGCTTTTCATAAAAGCACTGTCAATAGAATTCATATCAAATTCTATTTTCTCGTACTTTTCCATCTGGTATTGGTCAAACTGATACAACCCGTTTTTACGTTTTCTTTCCCAGATTTTCCTCAGAATATCGAGCGCAGGATTGTCCTTTTTTGATGTTTTTCCGGCAAAAACCACTACTTCGTTTAAGCTTTCGGCTTCATTCAACTGAATTTTGAAATTATAATTTACCGGTTTATCTAAGTAAATTTCTTTTTCAGAAAACCCAACGGAGGATATGAGTAAAGTAGTATATGTTTTTTTGGATTCCAGGTAAAACTTACCGTCCTCATTAGTCACAATTCCTTCACTGGAACCTTTGAAAACCACATTAGCAAATGGAATGGGCAGGTTGGATTTATCAACCACAACACCACTCACTTTTGTTTGCGCAAAACTAGTAGTTGCTGAGACCAACAACAAAAGCAGAAACAATAAGAGATTCTTTTTCATATGTAGATAATATTTGTTTTTGTAGGAATATGGTATCGCCAGATCTTAATTGGTGTTTGAGACAGCTTCTGTCATGGCGATTTCATAGTCATTCAAAAAAAAACTTCATCAAATTAAAGAATTGATGAAGTTTCAAATATAGTTAATTAAGACCGCAGGATTAATTGATTATTAAAAAACGGGTTATTAGCCCTTATTCCAAATCAAACGATTCCAACTGACTATTTTTTATACAGTACTTTTTTAACCGCTTTTACTACATCACCAGCATTAGGCAACCATTCTTTCAATAAAACCGGAGAGTACGGCGCTGGCGTATCTGCAGTCGTAATACGTTGAATAGGCGCATCCAAGAAATCAAAAGCACGTTCTTGAACAATATAGGTAATTTCAGAAGCCACACTTGCAAAAGGCCATGCTTCCTCAAGAACTACTAATCTATTTGTTTTTTTAACCGATGTTAAAATCGTCTCATAATCCATAGGACGTACAGTTCGCAAATCGATAATTTCACAAGAAATTCCTTCTTTGGCTAATTCGTCAGCGGCAATATGCGCCTCTTTGATAATTTTTCCAAAAGAAACAATTGTCACATCCGTACCTTCACGCTTGATATCAGCAACTCCTAACGGAATTACATATTCGCCATCTGGAACTTCACCTTTATCCCCATACATTTGTTCAGATTCCATGAAAATCACAGGATCGTTATCACGAATAGCCGCTTTCAACAAACCTTTGGCATCATAAACCGTAGAAGGAACTACCACTTTAAGACCCGGAGTATTCGCAAACCAGTTTTCTAACGCTTGTGAGTGCGTTGCTCCTAATTGTCCTGCCGAAGCTGTTGGACCACGAAAAACGATTGGCACATTAAATTGTCCACCCGTCATCTGACGCATTTTGGCAGCATTATTTATGATTTGGTCAATACCTACTAAACAAAAATTGAACGTCATGTATTCCACAATCGGTCTGCATCCATTCATGGCTGATCCTACTGCAATACCAGTAAAACCAAGCTCTGCAATTGGAGTATCAATGACTCTTTTCTCACCAAATTCAACTAGCATACCTTTAGATGCTTTGTAAGCACCATTATATTCTGCAACTTCTTCACCCATTAAGTATATGGACTCATCGTGACGCATTTCTTCACTCATCGCTTCGCAAATGGCCTCTCTAAATTGTATCGTTCTCATATTTTTTTATATTTTGTCCTCCTGAGCGCAGTCGAAGGATAATTTTCGAAAAGCAAAAATAAATATTTAATATCATTTAAAAGCATAAATTACTCTAAATTAATTCAGGATTTATAGCGATAATTTTCAGGAGCTATTTCCGGCTCTCCGCTGTATCTTCCTGTGGCTAAAGGAGCCACAAGAAGGATGCCGCTGCTATCCGGGCTACGAAAACGTAGTAGTTAAGTAAAATATTATGCGTGCATAGTATATTATTCAAATTAATATTTTAAATTTGTAAAAGAAATTACGAATAATAAAAAATATAAGTATGAAAATATTAGTTTGCATCAGTCACGTTCCTGATACTACTTCAAAAATTAACTTTGTCAACGGCGATTCAGAATTTGACACCAATGGAGTTCAATATGTAATCAATCCAAATGACGAATTTGGTTTGACACGCGCTATTTGGTTCCAAGAACAACAAGGCGCAACCGTTACGGTTGTGAATGTTGGAGGACCAGAAACCGAACCTACTTTAAGAAAAGCGCTGGCAATAGGTGCCAATGAAGCCATTCGCGTCAACGCTACTCCTACTGACGGATTTTTCGTAGCCAAACAACTTGCTGAAGTAATTAAAAACGGAAGTTACGATGTAATCATTGCCGGAAAAGAGTCTTTAGACTATAATGGCGGAATGGTTCCTGGAATGATAGCCGGGATTTTAGGATACAACTTCCTTAATTCTTGTACAAGTCTTACTGTTGATGGAACTAATGTAAAAGCAGTTCGTGAAATTGATGGTGGAAAAGAAACCGTTGCTACAACTTTACCATTAATCATTGGAGGACAAAAAGGATTGGTGGAAGAAAAAGATTTGCGTATTCCAAACATGAGAGGAATCATGACTGCAAGAACAAAAGCATTAACAATACTGGAGCCTGTTGACGCTGCTGTGAATACAAAAGCAGTAAAATTTGAAAAACCAGCTCCTAAATCAGCCGTAAAATTGATTGCTGCTGACAATTTAGATGAATTAATCAATTTATTACACAACGAAGCAAAAGTAATCTAACTGTCATAAAGCGGAATGTCAAAAGTCAAATGAATAGAAATTTACACTAATTTCCCTTTTCGACTTTAGACTTTTAAACTTTAAGACTAAAATAAAAAAATCATGTCAATATTAATATACGCGGAATACGCTCCCGACGCTTCGGGAGGAAAATTTAAAAAAGTAGCATTCGAATTGGCTTCCTATGCAAAAAAAGTAGCCGAAAGTCTAGGAACCACTGTTACGGCTGTAACCGTAAATGCTGGGGATGTTTCGGAATTATCAAAATACGGAGTAGACAAAGTATTAAAAGTAACCAACGATAAATTATCCGGGTTTACTGCAAAAGCATACGCTGATGTGATCAAACAAGCCGCCCAAAAAGAAAACGTAAAGTTAGTTTTACTTTCATCCACTACAGACAGTATTTATCTTTCCTCACTTGTTGCAGTAGCTTTAGAAGCCGGCTATGCGTCAAATGTGGTTGGATTACCAGTTTCAACGTCGCCTTTTCAAGTAAAAAGAAATGCTTTTTCAAACAAAGCGTTCAATATCACTGAAATTGCCACAGACGTAAAAGTACTTGGGCTTGCCAAAAACTCGTATGGGGTTTTTGAAACACCTTCAACATTAACCGAGGAAGATTTTAACCCAAATATTGGAGAAGCTGATTTTGGTGTAAAAGTAGAATCAGTTGAAAAAGTTTCTGGAAAAGTTTCAATCGCTGATGCGGATATTGTAGTGTCGGCTGGACGTGGATTGAAAGGTCCGGAAAACTGGGGAATGGTAGAGGAGTTAGCAACTGTTCTTGGCGCTGCAACTGCTTGTTCAAAACCAGTTTCTGATTTAGGATGGAGACCTCACGGAGAACACGTTGGGCAAACAGGAAAACCGGTAGCTACAAACCTTTATATTGCAATTGGAATTTCAGGAGCGATTCAACACATTGCGGGAATCAACTCTTCTAAAGTAAAAGTGGTCATCAACAGTGATCCCGAAGCGCCTTTTTTCAAAGTAGCGGATTACGGAATTGTAGGTGACGCGTTTGAAATCGTACCACAATTAATTGAAAAATTTAAAGCTTTCAAAGCTCACAATTCATAAATTATAGCATCCCATTAATTTAAATGCTACTTAAAAACAAGATATTTGTATCTTTGCTTTTAAGTAGCATTTCTTTTTTATAATTGCTGCTTAATTTTTATTAAAAAAAGTACCTCGTACTTTCCCATTACATCAATTATGAGCTTAGTTAAACTATCTATAAAAGGAATTTCATACAGTCAAACTCAAAACGGAGCCTACGCATTAATCTTGAATGAGGTTGACGGAGAACGAAAATTACCCATTGTCATTGGTGCTTTTGAAGCCCAATCCATCGCTATAGCATTGGAAAAAGAAATAAAACCACCACGTCCTCTGACCCATGATTTGTTCAAAAACTTCGCAGAACGATTTGACATTGTAGTCAAACAAGTCATTATTCACAAACTTGTGGACGGTGTTTTTTATTCGAGTATCATTTGCGAAAGGGATAAAATTGAAGAAATTATTGATGCCCGAACTTCAGATGCCATTGCGTTAGCATTGCGTTTTAACGCACCTATATTCACTTACAAAAACATTCTGGACAAAGCCGGAATTTATTTAAAATCAAATCCTTTAGATCCTAATAAAGACTCGCAGGAAATTGACGATGTACTTTCTAATCCGGACACTTTTGGTCGTGAAGAAGAAAGCAATCAATCCGGAGAAACCTATTCTAAACACAGTCTACCGGAATTAAATGAATTGTTAGATCAAGCCGTGTCGCACGAAGATTATGAGAAAGCCGCAAAAATTAGAGATGAAATCTCAAAGAGAGAACTGTAATTGTACCCATTTTTACTTTCCGTAGGATTGAAATAAAATCAGATTGTTACTAAATTTCAAAGGATTGAATCGCTTGTTTTTGAATAAATACACTTAAATTCACCAAAAACACTTAGTACCATGTTTCTTTTATAAAATTGATAAAAATAAGCTATGAAAAAAAACCACTTTCTACTTCTCGCAACATTATTTATTTGTTCAGCTGCCTCATCCCAAGACTATTATCTGCATTGTGGAAAAATTTTAAATACACTATCAGGTAAAGAATTAACAAACCAAACGATCCTTGTTTCTAAAAACAAAATTACAAAAGTACAAGAGGGTTTTATCGCTAAAGTCAAGCCTGAAGACATTGAGATCAACCTGAAAAACAAATATGTTTTACCGGGTCTTATTGACTTACATGTTCACATAGAAGGCGAACATGACACTAAGAGCTACATGTCAAAATATATAGACAACGAAGCTGATGTTGCATTTCAAGCCGTTCGATGTGCCGAAATCACTCTTCTAGCCGGATTCACTACGGTGAGGGATTTAGGTGGAACCGGAGTAAATATCTCCATAAGAAATGCCATCAATAAAGGAATCGTAAAAGGTCCCCGAATTTTTACTGCCGGAAAATCAATTGCTACAACAGGCGGTCATGCAGATCCTACTAACGGAAGCAACCGAAAACTGGTAGGCGATCCAGGTCCACATGAAGGCGTAATCAATTCTCCAGAAGAAGGAGTAAAAGCAGTGAGAGAGCGTTATAAAGAAGGAGCTGATGTTATTAAAATTACAGCTACAGGTGGTGTTTTGAGCGTGGCAAAAAGCGGTAAAAATCCGCAGTTCTCTCTAGAGGAAATTAAAGCCATCACCACAACAGCCAAAGATTACAACATGCTCACCGCTGCCCATGCCCATGGCGACGAAGGAATGCAAAGAGCCATATTGGGCGGTATAAAAACCATTGAGCACGGCACCTTTATGAGTGAAGAGACAATGGAATTAATGAAAAAATACGATGCTTATTTAGTTCCTACCTTAACGGCTGGAAAAGAAGTAGAAAAAAATGCAGAAATTACTGGTTTTTATCCTGACATAGTAGTTCCAAAGGCCAGAGAAGTTGGCCCACAACTGAAAGCTACTTTTGCCAAGGCGTATAAAAAAGGAGTCCAAATTGCTTTTGGAACTGATGCCGGCGTTTTTGCTCATGGTACAAATGCAAAAGAATTTGGGTATATGGTTGAAGCCGGAATGCCTGCATTAGCCGCGATACAATCAGCAACGATTACGAATGCTATGTTATTAGGGCTTGAAAATGAAGCAGGTCAAATCAAAGAAAACTTTTTGGCAGACATCATTGCAGTGGATGAAAATCCTTTGAATGCGATCAAAACTCTGGAAAAGGTCGTATTTGTAATGAAGGACGGAAAAGTATATAAAAACGAACAACCGCTTACCGCACAATAGAATCATATAGACAATGAAGCAATATTTAGATTTAGTACAACACGTAATGGAAAACGGTTGTCAAAAAGGAGATCGTACGGGAACCGGGACAAAAAGTGTCTTTGGTTACCAAATGCGTTTTGACTTAAATGAAGGTTTCCCGATGGTAACTACTAAAAAACTACACCTAAAATCCATTATCTACGAATTGCTTTGGTTCTTAAAAGGAGACACAAATATTAAGTATCTTCAAGAAAACGGCGTTAAAATTTGGGATGCTTGGGCTGATGCCAATGGAAATTTAGGGCCTGTTTACGGCCACCAATGGCGCAATTGGAATAGTGAAGAAATTGATCAAATATCGGAATTAATTAAAGAGTTAAAAACGAATCCTAACAGCCGCAGAATGCTGGTTTCAGCATGGAATCCATCGGTTCTGCCTGACACGACAAAATCATTTGACGAAAATGTAAGTAACAATAAAGTTGCCTTGCCGCCTTGTCATGCGTTCTTTCAGTTTTATGTTTCTGGGGGTAAGCTATCTTGTCAGTTGTACCAGCGAAGCGCTGATATTTTTTTAGGAGTTCCTTTTAATATCGCTTCGTATGCGTTACTCACCATGATGATTGCGCAGGTTTGTGATCTAGAACCTGGTGAATTCATTCACACTTTTGGCGATGCACATATCTATAACAACCATTTTGAACAACTGGAATTGCAATTGACCCGTGAGCCAAAACCATTACCAAAAATGATTTTAAATCCCAATATAAAAGACATCTTTGCGTTTGGTTTTGAAGATTTTACCCTTGAAGGCTATGAACCTCATGCCACGATAAAAGGAAGTGTTGCGGTATAAAATAATAAAAAACGGTGTTTAGCTATACTACTAAAACACCGTTTTCATTTCCAGCAAACGCATTCCATTTGAAAGAATCTGCTTCTGGTTCATTGACAAATACTCCGTCGATAACGTATTTGAATTCGTAAGCAGCGTCTTTGGCCACATCAAATACTCCCTTGAAAGTTCCATTTTTTAATTTACTTAAAGCCCCTTCAGCAACATTCCAATTGTTGAAATCACCCACAACAGAAGCATGACTTGCTGCCTTTGCCGCTACCGAAAAAGTAACTTTACAAACTGGCTTTGTTTTTACAAATTGTTTTTTAATCGGCATAACATATTCATTTATAGGTTTATAAAACAAAGTAAATGTAATATATTGAAGTTTCAATGACCCCTGTGAAGTTTTAATGGAATGCCGTAAACTATGTTAATTTTTGATAAATTTAATAATTTAAAGGATCGTAAATTTACTATTCAAAAATCAGAATACGTTTTCTGTTGAAATAATCCTGAGGCAAAATAGTGACTTTGCAAAATAAATTTTACCTTTATAAACTAAAATCAGGACGATGGAAAAAGAATTACACGAACAATATGAATATGCAAGACGAAGAATAAAACAAAAGAAACGATTGTATTTTCATTTTGTTCTTTTTGTATTGGGAAGTTTATTGCTATTTGTTGCTCATAATTTCCTTGATAGTACGGTAGTCTCGTATTGGTATCTTTGGGTTATTACAATATGGCTATTCCTTTTTATTTTGCATTTTATAAAAATTTTCATCACGGATCGATTTATGAATAAAGATTGGGAAAGAGAACAAATAGACAGACTTGTAGTTTTGCAACAAAGGAAAATAGACCAATTACTGACGCAAGTATCTAACGACGACCCTAAATAATTATGATAGTAATGATTGCGGCCGTAGCCGAGAATAATACGCTAGGAAAAAACAATGAATTAATCTGGCATTTGCCCAACGATTTTAAAAGATTCAAATCACTTACTTCCGGGCATCATATCATAATGGGGAGAAAAACATTTGAAAGTTTTCCCAAACCATTACCAAACAGAACCCACATCATAATCACCCGACAAAAAGAGTATCACGCTGAAGGATGCATAATTGTTGATAGTATTGAAAAAGCACTGGAAGTTTGTCCAAAAGACCAAGACACCTTTATAATTGGTGGCGGCGAAATTTATACTTTGGGACTTCCTTTTACTGATAAAATAGAAATCACACGGGTACATCACTCCTTTGAAGGCGATGCCAGATTCCCTGCGATTAATGAGTCCGAATGGAAAATAATAGTTTCGGAATTTAATGAGAAGGATGAAAAGCATCTTTACGATTATTCCTACCAGACATTCGTTAGGAAATAAAATAAAAAAACATCCTTTTGGGGATGTTTTTTTTTAACCATTGATTAAGAGCAATGACCTAGTCTTGAAACAGTATTTGATAAACTAATATAAAAATTACAAACACTAGTAACACTCCAGAAACGAAGATTATAATGTTTGATGTTTTTTGAGAATACATCTCAAAAAAGCCTTTAATACCAAATACCACGAAGGTACTAAAGACGAAAAAAATTAAAATTTCCAAAAACAAATTTAATCCTAAGAACGTATGATGCGCTTTAACTACAATACTGCCTTGTAAAACAGCATTTTCAAAACAGCTAACAAGAACAAATGAGATAAATAGCGCTAAAAATATCCATTTGATTAGGTTCACTGACTCTTTTTTAATCATTTAATATGGTTCTTTCTTGAATACCAAATTTGCGCAATAAAAATCGGAGATACAATACCCACTTTTAGTGATATTTCAAATAAAAAAAATGATTCTTATTTTAACGGACTTAGTCTTATTTAGTTCGCAAAAAATCATTCCGGCACATAAAACAAAACTTGCTTCTAATTTAAAGAACTCGTTTTTAGTTCATCCCGTTTGTATTATATTTGCATAAAAAAAATGTCAGAAAAGATAACTCCTTATAAAGGTTCTGCCTTAGGTAAAAAAGAACAGGTTGCTCAAATGTTTGACACCATTTCAGGCAACTATGATAAATTGAATCGTGTCATTTCTTTTGGAATTGATATAAAATGGCGTAAAAAAGTTTTGCAGATGGTTGCGAAATCCAATCCAAAAATAATCCTGGATATTGCTACGGGCACCGGAGATTTAGCGATTTTAATGGCACAAACCAATGCTGAAAAAATCATTGGCTTAGACATATCTGCCGGAATGCTGGAAGTTGGCGTCCAAAAAATTGCTGACAAAAACCTTACTGCTACTATTGAAATGATTTTGGGCGACTCAGAAAACATGCCTTTTGAAGACAATTATTTTGATGCGATTACCGTTGCTTTTGGTGTTCGAAATTTTGAAACGCTGGAAAAAGGATTAGCTGAAATTTTAAGAGTTTTAAAACCAAATGGTGTATTTGTAATTTTAGAAACGTCAGTGCCAGACCAAACGCCTTACAAACAAGGCTATACTTTTTACAGTCAAAACATCCTGCCTTTGATAGGTAAATTATTCTCTAAGGATAACGTTGCCTACGGTTATTTATCTGAATCAGCTGCCGCTTTTCCTTATGGCGAGGCGTTAAACAATATTTTAAGAGAAATTGGGTTTATAGATGTTGTAGCATTACCGCAAACCTTTGGTGTGGCGACCATTTACTCAGCTTCTAAAAAATAACATGAAAAAAATAATTGCCTTACTCTTTTTTGCTTTTATTCTAAACGGATACGCCCAAAAGTCTCGAACTATTTTCAGCAAAGATCCCATTGTTAATTTGGAAAATTTTCAAAAAAAGAAAGTTTATTATGGCTTTTACTTAGGATTCAATTCCTATGATTTTAAAATTGATTATAAAATGAAAGGCCCTGATATACTGGTCAAAAAAACAACCGGTTTCAATGTGGGAATTATTGGTGATGTAAAATTACAGGAATACATTAACTTGCGATTTGAACCTGGATTGTATTACACAAAAAGAGACTTGTATTATCCTAATTTTTCAAACAGTGGCGATGCGCTTAGAGAAGTGAACAGCACGTACATTCATTTTCCTTTATTGTTGAAATTTTCCTCCCTAAGAACGGGCAATATTCGCCCCTATTTAGTGGGAGGATTGTCAGCTACTTTAAACTTATCCAGCAACTCTAAGTTGATGGATGATAATTTGCAGGAACGCTTTCGAGTTAAATCATGGACTACTAATTATGAATTAGGCTTTGGAATTGACCTTTTTTCCGAATATTTTATATTTTCGCCTTCCATAAGAGGTGTTTTTGGACTTAATGACGAACTAATTAGAGACAATGACCCCAGCAGTCCTTGGACAGGAAACATTGAAGCCTTAAAGACCAGAGCCATTTTAATTAATTTTACTTTCCATTAAAAAGTAGTTTGGCCGTTTTAAGTTCTCCCGTAAACTATGACTGCGCGTTGCTATCAGCCTCTACAAAACTCACTTAAGACAATTGCTGTTGCTGCAGCTACATTCAGACTTTCCGTTTTTTGAAGATTCCCAAAACGAGGAATTGTGAGTCGGTTGTGGACCTCATTTTCAAGAGCCGGAGAAATTCCATTAGCTTCATTCCCCATGATAATAATTCCCTGTTGAGGAAGAGTTGCTTTATAAATATTTTCTCCATCCATGAAGGTCCCAAAAATTGGAAGTTTTGTCTGCGCTAAAAAAACATTCAAATCAACATAATTAACATTCACCCGGGCAATGGAGCCCATGGTTGCCTGAACCACTTTTGGATTATACAGATCTACCGTTTCCTTTGAACACAAGACTTGTTGTATCCCAAACCAGTCACACAAACGCAATATAGTCCCTAAATTTCCAGGATCCCGAATAGAATCAAGCGCTAGAATCAAACCGGTTTCAGTAATTGATTTTTCTACTGGCATCTTAAAAACGGCTAAACATGTATTCGGAGTAGCCAATGCTGTAACTTTTTTTAAATCATTTTCTGAAATAATGGTTTTTTTTTCTTGGCTTACCGAATCAAAATCATTTTGGGTGGTAAACAAATGTTCCAATTCAAAATTAGAATCCAATAGTTCCTCAATTCCTTTGACACCTTCGGCAAAAAATAATTTATTGGCTATCCTATATTTTTTTTGCTGCAAACTCGTTATAAGCTTTATTTGGTTTTTACTAACCATAAAATAATGTACTTTTGAATTAAATATTTTAGAACACTTGAAAAAAATTTCTACAAAAATAACTGCATTTATTGTAATTGCAATACTAATTTGCGCTTGTGACGCTGTAAAAAGAGTTCCTGACGGGAAATTGCTGCTTACAAAAAATGAAATCGAGGCCAATGGCAAATCCATTAAGGAGGAAACTATTTTTAATCAGTTGTATCAAAAACCAAACAGTACCTTGCTGGGCTATCGTTTGCGCTTGAACCTTTACAATCTTGCCAATCTAAATCCAGATTCAACCTATCAGGCTAAGTTTGCTAACAATCCCGAAAAATACAAAAGACAATCCAAATGGCTGTCTGAAAAACAAGTCAACAGACTCGGAAAGTCTTTTTTATATTATGGCATCCATAATTTTTTAAAAAAAACAGGAGAGCCTCCTGTAATTATCGACAAAGAAAGAGCTGACAAATCAGTATTGCGATTGAAATATTACTATTTCAACAATGGCTATTTTAATGTAAATGCAAATTACAACATAGACACCCTGAGCCTTAAAAAAGCTAAAATAAAATACGCCATAACGCCCGGAAATGCCTTTTTCCTAGATACTTTAAAAACCACTATTTTAACTCCAGCATTAGACTCTTTATACCAAACCAATAAATCCAATACCTTTCTAAAATCAGGCAATCAATACAAAACAGAAGATTTTGAGAATGAAAAAAACCGAATTACCACTCATTTCAGAAATAACGGAGCCTATTATTTTCAGTCCAACTACGTTACTTTTGATATTGACACGATTAAAAAAGTAAATCAAGCAAATATAAACCTGGTCATTAATAATTATTCGTACCAAGATCAGGATTCTAGCAAAACGGTGCCTTTTAAAATTTATAAAATAAGTGATGTAAATATTTATACGGACTATTCCTCAGAGAATAACAACCGGACTATTACAGATAGTACAACCTACAAAAACTTCAATTTATACAGCCATCAAAAATTAAAATACAAACCTCGCGCGATAACTAACGCCATATTCATTACAAAGGGAGGTTTGTATGCTGATTACAAAACAGTCTTGACCACACGCTACCTGAACAACCTCAAAGTATTCAACTACCCCTCCATACAATATGAAGTTGACAAAAGAGACAGTACTGCACAATCGCTGATCGCTAAAGTATACCTGACTCCCCGCAAAAAATATAGTTTTGGGACTACACTAGATGTTACCCATTCTAACATTCAGGATTTTGGTATCGGATTGAGTGTTTCAGAAACAATCAGAAATGTTTTTAATGGTGCTGAAACACTGGAAATTGCAGCCCGTGGCAATATAGGTTCCTCACAAGATCTTGCCAATCCAAATAATAATTTTTTTAATGTATCCGAGTACGGGTTGGATTTAAAATTAAATATTCCTAGAATTTTCATTCCCTTTAGCACTGAAAAAATCATTCCAAAAAGCATGATTCCCTCCACACTAATCACAGTCGGTTTTGCAAAACAAAGAAATCTGGGGTTAGACAAAGAAAATTTCACGGGAGCACTATCGTACAATTGGACTCCAAAAAGAAACCATACTGCCCGATTTGACCTGTTTAACACCCAGTTTGTTCGCAATCTAAATCCCAATAATTATTTCTTTGTTTACAACTCTTCTTACAGAGCATTGAATGCCATAGGGAAGCAATACAACACCAACCCTAACTACTATAACAATGATATCGATAGGGATTTAGTCATTGAAAGAGGCACAACTGGATTTACCCGTGATGTCTTATCAGGAAATGCGAGTTTCTTAAAACCATTAGAAAGTGCTGATATAGAAAGTGTAAAAAGCATTGAGGAAAGAAGACTCCGACTTACGGAAAACGATTTTATACTCGCTACAAGTTTTACGTTTTCAAAAACAACAAAGAAAGACTTATTAGACAATGATTTTTATCTCTTTAGAACAAAAATAGAATCAGCGGGAACACTATTGTCAGCTTTTGCAAAAACGACAAATCAAAAAGAAAATGTCACCGGTAATTATGAGATATTTAATTTAGAATACTCTGAATACCTAAAAACAGAATTTGAATACATCAAACATTGGGATTTATCTAAAGAAAAGATCTTTGCCTTTCGATCCTTTTTTGGCATTGCAGTCCCATTTGGGAATTCAAATTACATTCCTTTTTCAAGGAGTTATTTTTCTGGGGGCTCAAATGACAACCGAGCCTGGCAACCATACAGCTTAGGTCCCGGGAGTAGCGGAGCTGTAGATGATTTTAATGAAGCCAACATGAAAATTGCCATTAGTGGTGAATTTAGATTTAAAATATTAGGCAATTTAAAAGGGGCCCTTTTTGCTGATGCCGGGAACATTTGGAACGTATTGGATAATGTGGTGGATGAGAAATCAACATTTACCAGTTTCAGCGACTTAAAAGACATTGCATTAGGCACGGGATTCGGCCTTCGATATGACCTGAGTTTTTTTGTAATTCGTTTTGATTTAGGATTTAAAACCTATAATCCTGCCAAAGAAACCCGTAAAAGATGGTTTCAAGAATATAATTTTGGAAACTCTGTTTTAAATTTTGGAATAAATTACCCGTTCTAATGCTAAATAATTCTTATTTTTGCAAAACTAAAAACTAAAAAATAACTAAAAAAAACACAATGGCACATACTATTAAACCGGGCGTAGCTACAGGAGATCAAGTACAAGAAATTTTCAATTACGCAAAAGAAAAAGGATTTGCACTTCCGGCAGTAAACGTTACTGGATCAAATACAATCAATGGTGTCCTTGAAACTGCAGCAAAACTTAATGCTCCTGTTATCATTCAGTTTTCTAATGGAGGAGCACAATTTAATGCAGGTAAAGGACTTTCGAATGTTGGTGAAAAAGCAGCTATCGCTGGTGGAATTGCAGGAGCTTTACACATTCACACCATGGCGGAAGCGTATGGAGCAACTGTAATTTTACATACTGACCATTGTGCGAAAAAATTATTACCTTGGATAGACGGCCTATTAGATGCTTCCGAAGCACATTTTGTTAAAACCGGAAAACCATTGTTTTCGTCTCACATGATTGATTTATCTGAAGAGCCTATCGAAGAAAACATCGAAATTTGCAAAGGCTATTTAGAACGAATGAGTAAAATGGGAATGACATTAGAGATCGAACTTGGAATCACAGGTGGTGAAGAAGATGGTGTAGACAACTCTGATGTAGATAGTTCTAAATTATATACACAACCGGAAGAAGTTGCTTACGCATACGAAGAACTTTCAAAAGTAAGTCCACGATTTACAATTGCTGCTGCTTTTGGAAACGTACATGGAGTGTACAAACCCGGAAATGTAAAATTGACTCCAAAAATATTGAAAAATTCTCAGGATTTTGTTCAAAATAAATTCAATACAGGATCTAATCCAGTAGATTTCGTTTTCCACGGTGGTTCTGGTTCTACATTAGAAGAAATAAGAGAAGGGATCAGCTACGGGGTAATAAAAATGAATATCGATACTGATTTGCAATTTGCATTTACAGAAGGAATTCGTGATTACATGGTTAAAAATATTGACTATTTGAAAACTCAAATTGGAAACCCAGAAGGCGCTGATGTTCCAAACAAAAAACATTACGACCCAAGAAAATGGTTGCGTGAAAGTGAAGTTACTTTCAACACAAGACTTGAGCAAGCATTTGCTGACTTGAACAATGTGAATACATTATAAAAATAGTGGTCCGTTTTTAGTGTTCAGATCTCAAATGCTGATAATGGAACACTAAAACTGATTACAAAACACTGAATACCTGATTACTGAACACTGAATACTAAAGAAATGGCTTGGTTTAAAAGAAAAGAAAAAGGGATTACTACCGCTACCGAAGACAAAATGGATATTCCAAAAGGACTTTGGTACAAATCTCCAACCGGAAAAATCATTGATGCCGATGAACTAGCTCGCAACTTATTTGTGAGTCCAGAAGATGGTTTTCATGTCAGAATTGGAAGTGCTGAATATTTTCAAATCTTATTTGACAATAATGAATTTGTTGAATTAGACAAGAATATGACTTCTAAAGATCCTTTGCACTTTGTGGATACCAAGAAATATGCAGATCGTTTGAAAGATGTAATGGAAAAAACCAAACTCAAGGATGCAGTACGCACGGGAGTTGGAAAATCAAAAGGTAAAGATTTAGTTATTTGCTGTATGGATTTTGCCTTCATTGGTGGTTCTATGGGTGCAGTTGTAGGTGAAAAAATAGCGAGAGGAATTGATCACGCCATCAAAAACAACTTGCCTTTTGTCATGATTTCAAAATCAGGTGGAGCCAGAATGATGGAAGCTGCTTATTCATTAATGCAATTAGCCAAAACATCTGTTAAGTTAGCACAACTTGCCGAAGCAAAACTTCCTTATATTTCGTTATGTACAGATCCAACAACTGGAGGAACAACTGCTTCATACGCGATGCTAGGGGACATCAACATATCTGAACCAGGCGCATTAATAGGATTTGCTGGACCTAGAGTAGTACGAGACACAACTGGTAAAGATTTACCTGAGGGTTTTCAGACTGCTGAGTTTTTACTCGAACATGGCTTCTTAGACTTTATCACACCAAGAAAAGAATTGAAAGACAAGATCAACTTGTACATTGATTTGATTCAGAACAATGATATTCGATAAATAAAATCCCAAGCAATTGGGACTTTATATTTGCGCTACATTCTCTTTATAACAAAAAACAGCTTCCAAAAAAATATTGGAAGCTGTTTTTGTTATGCCATTATATTTAAAATTAAGTGTTTACAAAAGAGGATTACTCAAACCTGAGTTTTTTATATCCCGGTACGAATAGCCTCCACCGGATCTAATTTAGAAGCTGCAATTGCAGGTAGAATTCCGGATATTAGACCAATTATAGCCGCTAATCCTGTTCCTAGGACAATATTACCCATACTTAAGACAAACTCGAAGTCTAAGGCTTTTGTTACAATAAGAGTAATAATCCAAACTAAGAGCAATCCTATCAAACCACCAATAACTGATAATATTATCGCTTCAAATAAAAACTGAAACAATATAAACTTGTTTTTGGCTCCCAATGATTTTTGGATCCCAATCAAATTCGTACGCTCTTTTACAGAAACAAACATAATATTAGCAATTCCAAAACCACCTACAAGCAGAGAAAAGCCACTGATAACCCATCCTACAAGATTCATTTGCCCAAGGATACCATCAATAAGGTCAGTAAATCCAGAAAAAACATTAATGAAAAAATTATCTATTTCACCTGCTTTCACTCCCCTAAAGCTTCTTAATTTTTGTGCTATTTCTTCTTTATAAGCTGCCATGTCAGCTCCATTTTCAGGTTTAAAAATAATAACATTTGTCAAAGCAGTATTATTATCCCCGTATAGTTGTCGCACAAAATTGACTGGAATATAAGCTGAGGTGTCATTACTATCCCCAAATAAACCCGCTCCTTGTTTCTTCAAAACCCCAATGACCGTAAAACGATTTCCATACAACCGCACGTTTTTTCCAATGGGTTCTGCATCATCAAAAAGTGATTTTGCAATTTCATTCCCCAAAACAACAACTGTAGCTCCGGAATTGGCTTCGGATTCATTGTAAAATCGTCCGCTTTCAAACTCAAGGCCCTGAATATCTATAAATTCCTGAGAAACAGGAACTATATTGACATCACTAACTGTTTTTGAATCAAATTTAATAGATTCTCTTCTAATAAATATTTGATAGGCCATTTGATCCGTGTTAGTCATTGCACCTTTCATATAGGTGTATTCATCATACTTCACATTAGGAAACTGTTCTCTTTTCCATTGTGGAATTTCCGAAGGTCCGAAAGAAAATTTCATCAAATAAATCGTATTTTTATCTAAACTACTCAAATCTTTAGTGATTTTTCTGTCCAAAGAATCTACAGCAGCGAGTACCGCTATAATAGAAAAAATTCCAATAGTAACGCCTAACAAAGAAAGCAGCGTTCGTAACTTATTGTTGCGCAATGCATTCATCGCAAAGCTAAAACTCTCTTTTAATAATCGAAGGTAAACTAACATACAATCTATTTAGTGTTAAGTAAAATTCTATAAATATTAATCAGAAACCTAATGAAAAATCGTTTCGTTACATTGTGAAAGCGCTATTTTTATGTTTCCCGTTGCAATAGCCGTAAAAATTACAATTATCTCAATTTCAAATGGCTTAATTTTGACATTAAAAAACTATTTTTGCATTTTATAACTATAACTACATAATGAGCACAACTAAAACAATTCAATCTGCATTAATCTCCGTCTTTTCAAAAGAAGGATTAGAACCTATAGTAAGACAACTAAACAGTCAAAATGTTACACTTTATTCTACTGGAGGGACTGAGGATTTTATAAAAAATTTAGGAATTCCCGTAATACCCGTTGAAGATGTGACCTCTTACCCTTCTATTTTGGGTGGAAGAGTAAAAACATTACACCCAAAAGTCTTTGGTGGAATACTAAATCGCCAAGATAATGAGAGTGATGCACAACAAATGCTAGAATTCAACATTCCACAAATTGACTTAGTCATTGTTGACTTATATCCTTTTGAAAAAACGGTTGCTTCAGGAGCAAGTGAAGCAGACATCATTGAAAAAATAGATATTGGTGGTATTTCTTTAATTCGTGCTGCTGCAAAAAACTTCAAGGATACCGTAATTGTGGCTTCGGTAGATCAATACGGCTTGCTTTTAGATTTAATTATCGATCAAAATGGCGCCACAACATTGGAAGACCGAAAATTATTGGCAACAAAAGCATTTCATGTTTCATCGCATTATGACACTGCAATTTTCAATTATTTTAATACTGACGAAACCATTTACAAAGAAAGTATTCCTAACGGTCAAGTGCTGAGATACGGTGAAAACCCACATCAAAAAGGATTTTTCTTTGGAGATTTTGAGGCCATGTTCAACAAAGTGCACGGAAAAGAATTATCATACAATAATTTGTTGGATGTAGATGCGGCTGTAAATTTGATAGCTGAATTCAACAATGACGGCCCTACATTTGCCATATTAAAACACAACAACGCTTGTGGTTTAGCGACACGAACAACTATTACTGAGGCCTATTTAGCCGCATTAGCTTGTGACCCGACATCTGCATTTGGAGGTGTTTTAATTTCCAATACTAAAATTGATGCAGCGACTGCAACAGAGATAAACAAATTATTTTGTGAGGTGGTCATTGCCCCCGAATATGATACTGAGGCCCTGACTATTTTACAAGAAAAGAAAAACCGAATCCTATTAGTTCAGAACGAGGTTGGGTTACCCCAAAAAACGGCACGAACCTGCTTGAACGGACTTTTAATTCAAGAAAGAAATACGGTAACTGACAATAAAGAAGCCTTAAAAACCGTTACCATAACAGCTCCTACTGAACAGGAAATTCAGGATTTAATTTTCGCTTCCAAAATTTGTAAAAACACCAAATCAAACACGATTGTTTTTGCTAAAAACGGAACACTTATTGCATCCGGTACAGGACAAACATCCAGAGTTGATGCCTTAGTACAGGCGATAGAAAAAGCTAAAAATTTTGGATTTGACTTACATGGAGCCTCAATGGCAAGTGATGCATTTTTCCCTTTCCCAGACTGTGTTGAAATAGCTAAAAAAGCAGGTATTACTGCGGTAATTCAGCCAGGCGGATCCATCAAAGACAATTTGAGCATTGACTATTGCAATGAAAATAAACTTGCAATGGTATTTACGGGAACGCGTCATTTTAAACATTAATTTGTTTAACTTTGTGCGTTTCAAATTTATAACATTTTAACCCCAAAAAATTTATGGGATTTTTTGATTTCATGACTGAGGATATCGCGATAGACCTTGGTACCGCTAATACTTTAATCATACATAATGATAAAGTTGTAATAGACAGTCCATCAATTGTTGCCAGAGACAGAGTTTCTGGTAAAATCATTGCTGTGGGCAAAGAAGCCAACTTGATGCAAGGTAAAACACATGAAAACATTAAGACAATACGCCCTTTGAAAGATGGTGTAATTGCTGATTTTGATGCTTCAGAAAAAATGATAAGTATGTTTATCAAAAGCATACCCGCGCTAAAGAAAAGAATGTTTACTCCTGCGTTAAGAATGGTCGTTTGTATTCCCTCTGGCATTACCGAAGTGGAGATGAGAGCCGTAAAAGAGTCTTGTGAAAGAGTAAACGGTAAAGAAGTATACCTAATACACGAACCTATGGCAGCAGCAATAGGTATTGGTATTGATATTATGCAACCAAAAGGAAACATGATTGTAGATATAGGTGGTGGAACAACTGAAATTGCCGTAATCGCCTTAGGTGGTATTGTTTGTGACAAATCAGTAAAAATAGCTGGTGATGTATTCACAAATGATATCGTATATTATATGCGTACCCAACACAATCTTTTTGTTGGAGAAAGTACAGCTGAAAAAATAAAAATTCAAATTGGCGCAGCAATAGAAGATTTAGAAACACCTCCTGAAGACATGTCCGTTCAAGGTAGAGATTTACTTACTGGTAAACCAAAACAGGTAGAAGTATCGTACCGAGAAATTGCAAAAGCATTAGACAAATCAATTCAAAGAATTGAAGATGCCGTTATGGAAACGTTATCACAAACTCCCCCAGAACTAGCTGCCGATATATACAACACAGGAATCTACCTTGCCGGTGGAGGCTCCATGTTAAGAGGTCTTGACAAGCGAATTTCACAAAAAACTGATTTACCAGTTTACATTGCAGAAGATCCGTTAAGAGCTGTAGTAAGAGGGACAGGAATGGCACTAAAAAACATTGCTAAATTTAAAAGTATTTTAATTAAGTAATTTGTTATAGCTACTCTTGTCAATTTACAGGACTGAGATAGCATCCAGCAACAACTATTAGATTCCAAAATAAAACAGACAGCTATTTATATTATACCGTTAGAAAATGCAGCAAATATTTAATTTTATTTTTAAAAACAGTAATCGGTTACTGTTTTTGCTGCTTTTGGGTATTTCATTATCCCTTACCATTCAATCCCACTCCTTTCACAGAAGTAAAATAATTAGTTCTGCAAATTTTCTAAGCGGAGGTGTCTATGAAAAGGTAAACAACCTTAATGAATATTTGAATTTAAAAACTGAAAATGAAGCACTCGCGCTTGAAAACGCAAAATTAAAGAGTCTTATATTTAACAAAAAAGATACCACTGCAATAAAAAAACTAGACAGTCTAAAAGGGATCGAATCAGGAGATATATTAGTATCTAAGGTAATACACAATTCTTATAGTACTCACGAAAATTATTTAACCTTAAATTCAGGAGAACTAGAAGGTGTGAAACCAGACATGGGCGTTATAAACAGCTTAGGAATTATAGGAATCATAGAAAATACCTCACCTAATTATGCCACTGTAATCAGCATTTTAAATAAGAAATTTCAAATTAATGCTAAAATCAAAAAATCCAATCATTTTGGATCTTTGATATGGAACGGAAAAAGTACTGGCTTTGTACAATTGATAGATGTTCCTAGATTAGCCGCTATTAGAAAAGGAGATACCATTGTAACAGGGGGGCAATCTGTAATATTTCCAGAAAACATCAACATAGGAACTATTGACAAAATAGAAATAGACAATCAGACTAATTATTACACCATAAATGTTAAATTATTTAACGATATGACAAATCTAGGTCACGTTTATATTATAACGCGTAAAGATCGTGAAGAAATTATTAATTTAGAAAAAAGAAATAAGGATGAATAGCGCACTGTTAGTCAATATTTCCCGATTCCTTTTGTTATTAGCAATTCAGATTATCATATTTAATAACATGAATTTTTTTGGGTATATAAGCCCATTTCCTTATGTGTTATTTATCATACTTTATCCCGTAAATGGAAATAAATCAGGACTGCTAATTGCTAGTTTTTTACTAGGCCTTATCATGGATATGTTCAGTAATTCTGGAGGAACACATGCGACCGCTTGCTTAGTATTAGCCTACTTTAGACCTTCTGTTTTTAAGTTTTCCTTTGGGTTAAGTTATGAATACCAAACTATAAAACTGAATGATGTATTAACCCCAGAAAGATTTTCTTTTTTATTACTATCGGTTACCATTCATCATTTTACGATGTTTTTGCTGGAAGCTTTTCAATTTAGCTTTATTTTAGATGTCGTATTACGAACTTTATTGAGTACCATATTCACACTCCTTATTTGCATAATTATAATATACCTTATTAAGCCTAATAAAAGATGAGAAAAGCACTATTGCCTTCCCTAATCATTCTTGCTACTTCTTTACTAATATTGCGTATTTTTTATTTGCAAATAGTGGATGACACCTTAAAGTTAAAATCTGAAAATAACGCAATTAAAAAAAAATATGAATATCCTGAAAGAGGCTACATCTATGACCGTAAAGGCGTATTAATGGTTGCGAACCAAGCATCTTATGACATTATGGTCATTCCTAGAGAATTAAAAAACACAGATACTTTAGAACTTTGTCAATTGTTGAAAATTTCAAAAGAAGATTTCATTAAAAGAATTGAAAAAGCTAGAATATATAGTCCGCGGTTACCCTCTGTTTTTTTATCACAATTGAATAAAAGTGAATTTGCAGCTTTTCAAGAAAAAATAAGAAAATATGAAGGTTTTTATTTTCAAAAACGTTCCCTTCGTGATTATGAAGTAAATTTTGGAGCCAATGTTTTTGGGGGCATCACTCAGGTAAATGAAAAACTAGTAGCCAAAAATCCATATTACAATAGCGGTGATTTAATTGGAAGACAGGGAGTTGAAGAAAGCTATGAAGATCTTTTACGCGGGGTAAAAGGGGTTAAATACATTCAAAAAGACAAATACAATAGGGAAATTGGCTCCTATAAAGAAGGGAAATACGACACTATAGCCGTGCAAGGAGAAGATATAAATCTTACTATTGACGCCGAACTTCAAAAATACGGAGAGGAATTGATGATTAATAAAAGAGGCGGAATTGTTGCTATAGAACCTCGCACTGGCGAAATACTAGCACTGGTAACCGCTCCTTCTTATGATCCAGGAATATTGGTAGGAAGACAACGCTCTAAAAACTACACCCAACTATACCATGATTCAATAGCAAAGCCACTGTATGACAGAGGATTACTAGCTGAATATCCGCCAGGATCACCGTTTAAAATTTTAACTGGCTTAGTTGCTCTACAAGAAGGTGTAATAGATGAAAACACAAGCGTATCCTGCAATAATGGTTTTAGTTATGCAAGAGGTCGATTTATGAGATGCCATTGTAGAGGAGGTTCTCTTCAGCTGCACAGAGGTATATATGAATCTTGCAATTCCTATTTTGCCACAGCGTATATGAAGACAATAAACAAATATACAAAACCGGCCACAGCTGTTGATGTTTGGAGCAACCACATAAAAAGCTTTGGACTGGGACAATTTATGGGATATGACTTACCAACAGGTAAAAGAGGAAATATTCCGGATTCTAAAACATACAAACGCATCTATCCAAATGGAGGGTGGAGAAGTACCACGATCGTTTCTAATTCAATAGGACAGGGCGAAGTTCTAATGACACCCATACAACTTGCTAACATGATGGCAACTGTTGCAAATGAAGGTTATTATTACACCCCTCACATCATCAAAAAAATTGAAGGCCACAAAATTGATAAAAAATTCACGACAAAACACACCACCACCATCGACAAAAAACACTTCAAACCCATAATTAGCGGTTTGTTTGATGTGTACAACATGGGGACTGCTAGCGCACTTAAAGTAGAAGGAATAGATATTTGTGGTAAAACCGGTACAGCTGAAAATTTTGCTAAAATTGGAGGCAAAAGAATTCAACTTAAAGATCATTCCATATTTGTAGCATTTGCACCAAAAGACAATCCGAAAATTGCCATTGCTATCATGGTTGAAAATGGGGGATTTGGATCAACAATAGCGGGACCAATTGCCAGTTTGATGATTGAAAAATACCTAAGACAAAAAATCACAAGGATAGATCTGGAAAAAAGAATACTTGCAACCAGCTTACAAAGTCAATATGCCAAATTAGGTGGACTTTCTGACGCAGTCAAATTGCAATTACGCATTAGCGACTCGCTTTTAAATAAAAGAACAATTCCTGCCGTAAGGATTAAAACAGATACATCAAAAGTAAAAAAACAAGTTATTTAAATGTAATGAAAAACCAAAGTATCACAAATAATATTGATTGGATAAGCATAATCATCTATGCGGTATTAGTTATTTTGGGCTGGTTAAATATCTATTCCTCCTCTATGTCTTCGATGCAAGACACCTATGAAAAACAATTGATCTTCATCGTATTGACCATTCCATTAATATTCATAATACTCTCGGTTGACGGGAAATTTTATGAGAAATATGCGAGTATCATCTTTGGAGTATCACTACTCACATTAGCCGGGCTGTTTTTATTTGGCAAAACAATTGCTGGTCAACGTTGCTGGTATGCTATTGGAAGCTTCACGATCCAGCCTTCTGAATTTGCAAAAGCAGCCACTTCATTAGCATTAGCCAAATATTTGAGTGACACACAAATTAATTTAAAAGAAGTCAATAGACAAATACAGGCTCTTGCCATAATCTTCCTACCTGTGCTACTCATTTTGCCTCAGCCAGACCCTGGAAGCGCATTGATATACAGCATATTCATCATTGTTTTGTATCGTGAAGGACTTCCGGCTTGGTATGTTTGGACTGGATTTATTACAATTCTTTTATTTGTGTTTACCTTATTATTAGAACCAGAATATGTAATACTTATTGGATTAGCAATTATAATATTGGTTCATTTCAAATCAAGACTGGCAGACCGAAATATTGTTTTGAGCAGTATTATCTTTGCTCTGATTTCTGGATTTGTGCTATCTGTAGATTATGTATTTGACAACCTGTTCAAACAACATCACCGAGATCGTTTTAATATTCTTTTAGGAAAAACTGTTGACCTCAAAGGAATTGGATACAACACCAATCAATCCGAAATAGCCATAGGATCTGGAGGCTGGTTTGGAAAGGGATTCCTAGAAGGAACACAAACCAAAGGTGGTTTTGTACCGGAACAACACACGGATTACATCTTCACAACTGTAGGCGAAGAATGGGGATTTCTGGGTTCTCTGGCTGTAATCGCCCTTTTTGCCTGTTTACTTCTTCGAATAATATACCTTGCCGAAAGACAAAAAACAAAGTTTAGCAGAGTATATGGTTACTGTGTTGCAGGCGTACTTTTTACTCATTTCTTTGTAAACATAGCCATGGTAGCCGGTATTTTCCCCACCATAGGCGTACCCTTACCTTTCTTTTCCTACGGAGGTTCCGGTCTTTGGGGTTTTACAATATTGCTTTTTATATTTATAAAAATGGATGCCAATAAAGTAAATGAATGGTAATTTGACAAATTTAAGACAAAAGTAATCCACGAACCTCACTATGGATTATTACTCTTTGTTTTTGAATCAAAGACCTAAACAATAAATATATTTATCTTATTGTTACATTGAATTGAATCCTAAAGTTATACGTTAATACCAAAATTCAGATGGTAATTTGCAATAAATCCGGTCTTTTTCAGTAACATTTTAGCACACTAAATTGATAGATAAACAGCATTGATTTACTTATCTAGTCTCCTTCACTGAGTTACAAAACTCGAAAAAACAATTACCCAAATAGAAAAACCCTGTACGTTCTTAAGAATGTACAGGGTTTTTCTATTATTATTGACTGAAACTTGCTGAAAAACTACCTAAGATTTCGCTAATTTATCTTTTTTAATTTTAACAGGAATGCTTTTTTTAGAAATTGCTTTTGATTGCAAATCTTCTAATACATTCAGTGCTTCCTCAACATAAATATCTTTTGCTAAAGCTTCATGCCATCTTTCTCTTTTTTCTTTTAAAGAAGCGTCTTTATTAATTGCATCTGCTTCATGAGGCAGTGAAGTAAACGTAAGTAGATTTTTGTAATCTACAATTGGTTTGTATTTTTTAGCTTTTTCTTCAATTTCAGATTGTGCGATTTTAAATGTATCAATATTCAAACTATACACATTCTCCTCGCTTCTACTATCAATCCACTTCGCATTCTCTTCAATTAATTGAAACTGTGCATTTTTACTAATACGGTTTTTGCTATTTGTTATCGCCTGATTAAAGTTGTCATTATTAGTCCAAACACTGTAGTCAGCCCGATCAATTTTGTCCCAAGGCATTGCATTATCCATATCGCGCTCTCCCATTTTCAAGTAGGCATAACGATCCGGCATAACGATGTCACTTCGTACACCATCTAGTTGAGTAGAACCACCGTTGATTCTATAAAATTTTTGTGTGGTGGTCTTAATAGCACCTAAATCCCCAACGGAGCTACTGCGCACAAACTGGTTCAGGTCAATCACATTTTGAACGGTTCCTTTACCGTACGTTTGTTTGCTCCCAATTATAATTCCTCTTTTGTAATCTTGAATTGCAGCGGCTAAGATCTCAGAAGCTGAGGCAGAAAAACTATTCACCATAATTACTAAAGGGCCATCCCATTCTATTTTTTTATCTCGATCGTACAACACTTCTTTTTTTCTTCCTGCTGATTTAATTTGAACAATGGGACCCTGCTCAATAAATAAGCCTGCAATATCTACAACCGTGGATAATGATCCGCCTCCGTCATCACGAACATCAAGAACAATTCCATCAACACCGGATTGTTTCAGTCGCTCGACTTCAATAGCAACATCTTTACCGGCATCTCTACCGTCTTTATTTTCAAAATCAATATAGAATTTAGGCAAATAAATTATCCCATATTTCATCCCGTTTTTATTCACGATACTTGACTTGGCGTACGTTTCCTCAATTTCAACAATATCTCTGATAATAGAAATAATCTTGATTGTTCCGTCTACTTTTTTAACTGTAAGTCGGACTTCCGAACCTTTTGGTCCTTTAATTTTCTTTACCACATCATCAAGCCGCATCCCAACAACATCAACTGAAACTCCGGAGCCCTGCCCTACTTTCATTATTAAATCTCCTGCTTCCAGTTGTTTCCCTCTCCATGCGGGACCACCGGAAATAAGTTCCGAAATCTCAGTTAAATCATTTTTCTTTTGGAGACGGGCACCAATTCCCTCTAACTTTCCGCTTATACTTACATCAAATCGTTCTTTTTCTTCGGCAGCAAAATAATTCGTGTGCGGATCAAAACGAGCCGTAATAGAATTTATATACACAGAAAACCAATCATTTCTATCCAAATCTTTTATAAACCCAAAATATTCATCTAATGATTTTCCAGAATTTCTTCTGGTTTCTTTTTCTAATTCTTCAAAAGTCTTTGGTTTATCTGGGGTTACCGTGCTGTCCTTTGCTGTTTCTTTAGAAAGTTCTTCTTTTAATTTTTCCTCTTTTTTCAGTATTGCAGCATCCAGTTTTGCCTCATTAGTCTTGTTTTCTTGTAAAGCCAAACGATCTACCAGAGAAGAAAGAGTTGATAATTTAATTTGCTTACGCCATTTATCCTTTAATTCACTTGCACTCTTAGCATAGGGAGCCTTTTCATAATCTATATTAAAGCTTTCATCAACAGAATAATCAAAAGGCTCACTCAAGACATCCTTATAAATCTTTTTACTCTCTTCCATTCTTTTCATCAAACGATCATAGGTAAGATTAAAAAAAGACAAGTCTTTATTCAACAACTGATCGTCTAACAACAACTCAAATTTCGAAAATTCATCGATATCGGATTGCAGGAAAAAACGTTTAGATGGATCTAAAGCCTCAATATAATCTTTATAGATTCCTTTTGAAAAAGTATCGTTAATATCGGCAGGATTGTAATGTCCTTTCTGGATTACAAAAGTCAACAACTCTAGGAGTAATTTATCTTTTTCTGGGTCGTTCTCTTTTGATGCATTATATTTAAAAGCAAACAATGTTAACGAAAGGCATACAACAACAAGTATGATTTTATAATTTCTTTTCATAAAGCTAAGAATTGTATTCATGAATTTTTAATCTAAATTATGGTAAAAACTATGCCAACCGCAGCAGTAGCCCCATAAATTTTTGTTAAAGATATAAATTGTTTTTATTATTTTAAGTTAAATCAACCAACATAACCTATTTTTATATTTTGTTTAGTGATTTCATTCAGGGGGATTACATTTACGCTGAAAACCAAAAATAATCAATCTTTTTACAAACAGATATAATGAAAAAAACAAGACCTTTAATTCTAATAACGAATGACGACGGAATTTCGGCACCGGGACTTCGAGCCTTAATTGCCGTTATGGCAGAAATAGGCGAAATCGTCGTGGTTGCGCCTGACAATCCACAAAGTGCCATGGGGCATGCCATTACCATAAACAGCATGTTGTATTTGAATAAAATCTCTAAAGATAGCGATCCATTTTTAGAGTACAGCTGCTCCGGAACTCCAGTGGACTGTGTGAAACTGGCTGTAAATGAAATCCTAAAAAGAAAACCAGATTTATGTGTTTCCGGTGTCAATCATGGTTCAAATTCATCCATAAATGTAATTTACTCCGGAACCATGAGTGCGGCAGTCGAGGCAGGAATAGAGGGAATTCCAGCTATAGGCTTCTCTCTTTTAGATTATGACTGGAACGCCAATTTTGAAACGATCAAAACCTTTATACGCAAAATCTCTTTAGAAGTTTTAGAAAATGGACTTCCAGAAGGGGTCGTTTTAAATGTTAATTTCCCAAAATTAAACGAAAAGGACATCAAAGGAATTCGTATTTGTCGCCAAGCCAAAGCACTTTGGGTAGAAAAATTTGATAAAAGAAAAACACCGCAAGGAAGGGATTACTATTGGCTGGCAGGAGAATTTGTCAATCAGGACAAAGGCGAAGACACAGACGAATGGGCGCTCGAAAATGGATACATATCAGTTGTTCCAGTTCAATTTGACTTGACAGCACATCATGCCATACAGCAACTTAATACCTGGAAATGGAATGAATAAGAACGATTTAGTCTGGGGAATTTTGGTAGGATTTCTCACTACACTAGTTGGCTGCTATCTCTTTATTACCTTTTTTACTGACTTCCAGTTTATCATTGGAATTCAGATCATAAAAGCGCAGGGAAATTTAGGAAAAATCATCACACTGGGATCCATCCTTACGTTGATAGCCTTTGGCATTCTGCTAAAAATGAATAAAGAAATGATGGCGCGTGGTGTCGTATTGGCCATCATACTAATGACAGTACTCACTTTGTTTATTTAAGAAGGCTTATTAGTTTACCTTTGTAAATTGACATACCATTTATAACAGACCTGAATTTATAAATTTAAATGCTGAATTTATACCTTTCTAATCCAACAAACATGAAATACTACATTATAGCAGGGGAAGCTTCAGGCGATTTGCATGGTTCCAATTTAATGAAAGCACTTTATAAAAAAGATCCTAAAGCTGACATTCGGTTTTGGGGAGGCGATTTAATGAATACAACAGGCGGAACCTTAGTAAAACATTACCGAGAATTAGCTTTTATGGGCTTTATTGAGGTAATTTTTAATTTGAAAACTATTTTAAGCAACATCAAAGTCTGCAAAAAAGACATTCTTGAATTTCAGCCGGACATTCTTATTTTCATTGATTATCCTGGTTTTAATTTACGGATTGCAAAATGGGCAAAAGCGTTAGGAATGAAAACGCACTACTACATTTCTCCACAAATTTGGGCTTGGAAAGAAAGCAGAATTACAGCTATCAAGCGTGATATTGATAAAATGTATGTGATTTTGCCTTTCGAAAAAAAATTCTATGAAGACAAACACCATTTTCCGGTAGAATTTGTCGGGCATCCACTGATTGATGCCATCCACAACCAACCCGAAGTTGATTCAATCCTTTTTAGAACAGAAAACCAATTAAACGACAAACCGATAATTGCAATTTTACCCGGTAGCCGAAAACAGGAAATAACTAAAATGTTATCAGTTATGCTCAGTGTGGCAAATGATTTTCCAGACTATCAGTTCGTGATTGCAGGGGCGCCAAGTCAGGAATTTTCTTTCTATAAAGAATTCATCACTCAAGAAAACATTAAATTCATTTCTAATAAAACCTATGATTTACTGCGTAATGCAACAGCTGCATTAGTAACCTCAGGAACGGCAACACTGGAAACAGCGCTTTTCAAAGTGCCGGAAGTAGTTTGCTACAAAGGCAGCTGGGCTTCCTACCAAATTGCTAAACGAATTATTACCCTGAAATACATCTCATTAGTCAACTTGATTATGGATGAGGAGGTGGTGACCGAACTAATTCAAGAGCAATGCAATCCAAAACGCATTCGAGAAGAACTCAAAAAAATATTAGAAATCAACCACCGCAATACTCTTTTAGAAAAATATGCGTTATTAGAACAGCAATTAGGTGGCATTGGCGCTAGTGAAAAAACAGCAAAACTCATCGTGTCTGATTTACTGTAGATTATCTCTTATTTATAAATAGCTCCCTTTACAAAAAAATTACACTCTTTTGAAACATTTTCTATTTCTTGTATTGGTTCTTACCTTTTTTACGGCTTGTAAATCAACTTCCCCGATAACCAACTCGAAAAAAGCAGACCCAAAAGAGCAATCCATTCAATCCGAAAAAAGGAAAGCACAACGTCTGGTCGAACAATTAATCGATGCTGCTGCTGAAAATATTGGTGTGAAATACAGGTATGGCGGGACAACAAAATCAGGTTTTGACTGTTCCGGCTTGATGGTCAACATCTTTGATTCAAATGAAATAAGTCTGCCTCGCACCTCGATTCAACAATCAAAACACGGTATTATTTTAGATCATGAACAAGAAAAAGCTAAAAAAGGGGATCTGATATTCTTTAAAACCAATAGAAACCGACAAATAAACCACGTAGGAATAGTCATTGAAGTCAATGAAGACGAGATAAAATTCATTCATGCGTCGACCTCAAGAGGCGTTCTGATTTCCTCCACAAAAGAAGTGTATTACAAAACCAGATTTGCTCAACTCAACAGGGTTTTATAGCTCGAGTTCTTCATTACTAATCCCTGTGTTTCTATTTCAACCTATTTTCAAAAAAAATAAATTCGTTACGTACTAAAAATATGTACTTTAGAGTCATGAAAGTACTACAATTTCCTTTGGCAAGAATAACAATTGGGTTTGTTTCAGGACTTCTTTTCGCTTTTTACCTGCATCCTCCATTAGCAGCAGTCATTGTTATACTTTTAACCGCTATGAGTCTCTTTGGGGTGTTGTTTTTTTTATCCAAAAAAAGCAACACCCGTACCGCTTATTTTGGTATTGCCACTTATTTTTTGTCTTTTATCATTGGAACCACTACACAAGTAACCCACACGGATTATTTTCAAAAGGACAACTACACCCACAATACAAATGCTTTTGAGCAGCCTCATTCTATTTCTGTTGTTGTTAGAGAAAAGCTGAAAAGCTCCTTATTTAGAGACCGTTATATAGTCCTTGTCAACCATATTAATGAAAAAGAACAGTCTGGCCGATTGCTCCTTAACGTTCAAAAAAATCATTTAAACCCCGTATTTGCAGCAGGAACCCCTTTGCTAATCAAAGGCACGTTGTCAAGGAATAAACAACCTATGAATCCGAATCAATTTGACTACGGCAAATACCTTGAAAACAAACAAATCTATGCACAACTGTTTGCTGCTGGTGATGAAATAAAAATTGGAAATAAAACAGCGAAAAATATCTGGTACTATTCTTCAAAATTGAGAACGCGAATTATTCGGAATTTAGAAAAAAACAACTTCAATAAAACGGAATTGAATGTTGCCATTGCTCTGATCATGGGGCAACAACAAGATATTTCACCTGATATCATGCGGGATTACCAGTATGCAGGAGCCGTACATATTTTATCCGTTTCAGGACTGCATATTGGCTTCATTTTGCTTTTTGTAACTTATATTCTAAAGCCGATTCCAAATACAAAAAAGGGCTCGTTCCTTAAACTACTCCTTATTCTGGCATCTTTGTCTATTTTTGGTATAATTGCAGGTTTAGCACCATCAGTAGTTCGCTCGGTGACTATGTTTTCCTTTGTGGCTATTGGGAATCATCTGCGCAGAAGCGTCAATATTTACCATACTTTATTAGTTTCTGTGTTATTGATTTTGTTTTTTGAGCCTTCGTTTCTATTTGACGTTGGTTTTCAGTTGAGTTACATTGCTTTGTTTTTCATTATTTGGCTGCAACCACTTTTGGCCTCTGTGTGGCAACCAGAAAACAAAGCTTCAAAATACGTCTGGAACATTCTCACCGTTTCCTTGGCGGCGCAAATAGGTACTTTACCCCTGAGTATTTATTATTTTCATCAGTTTCCGGGTTTATTTTTTGTGACCAATCTAATCATTATTCCAGTACTGAGTTTCATAATGATAGTAGGCGTTTTGGTAATGATTTTGGCCGCATTTGACCTTATTCCGGTTTTTCTCTCCCACCTGCTGGAAACCAGTATTTACTATTTAAACAAGATTATCAACGCAATAGCTTCGATAGAACAGTTTATAATTCAAGATATTCCGCTTAATTTATACCTGTTACTCAGCAGTTATTTAGCTCTAATAAGCCTTGTCATTTGGTTTAAAAAACCTACTTTCCACAAATTAGCAATCGCTTTAACTTGTATTATAGTTGTGCAATTTTCTTGTTTTACAACCCATTGGAACGTGCAAAACGAGCAGGAATTTATTGTTTTCAACAGCCGAAAGAATACCTTGATCACTGAACGAAATGGAGCAAATATCATTGTTTACGCCAATGACAGTCTTTTAAAAACGGCACAAGAAAACAGTCTTATAAAATCCTATCGCATTGGAAACCTTAGCACTTTACGACAGAAAAAAGAACTCCGAAATTTCCTGTATTTTAAAGGCGAAAAAATATTTATTGTAGACCATTCCGGAGTGTATCCCAAAAACATCAATCCGGATGTTATTGTATTGACACAATCCTCTAAAATAAATATGGACCGCCTACTCCAAATAATGAAGCCAAAATTAGTTGTGGCTGATGCGTCCAACTTTAAATCCATACAAAAACAATGGAAAGCCAGTTGCGAGAAACAGAAAATCCCTTTTCACGCAACAGGCGAAAAGGGATTTTATAAATTGAATTAATATTTTATTTTTTCAAAAAACCATTTGCAACTGCTAACCAGGCTGCTGGACCGCCGGCTACATACCCCGTACTGCCAATACCTTCAAAATTGACTTTCCCTTCTTTTGTAGTACCATTTGCGAGTATAATAGTTGGAAACCCTTGTATGCCAAAAATTTGTTGTAATTCATTATTCTGCTTTTTTACCTCTTCAGTCTGTGGTACTCGTCTTGGATAATCTAATTCGACCAAAACGACATTTTCTTTTGCCCAAGCTGCAAATTCAGGAGTCTTCAAGACCTCTTTTTGTAACCGGATGCACCAACCACACCAATCGCTTCCGGTAAAAAACATTAATAATGGTTTTTTAGTTAAGGCTGAAACTTCAAGAGCCTTATTGACATTAGTCTCCCACACTAATTCTTGTGCTTCAGCAGCAAACGAACCAACTAACAATAACAACGTTATTATACCTTTCTTCATATCTATTTTTTTACGGTGGACAAATCAAAAATGATGCCTAAAATTTATCGAACACCATGCATTAATTTCTTAATTATTGGAGTCATCAAAACAGAGAACAAAGCAACTACAATAGAGATAATAGTCAACATCCAAAAGAAGTAACTCAATCCGTGTTCATTGGCGATTTTATCTATATTTTCACCAAACATACCTGCACCTTTCATACCAATTGCTACTGCTAAGTACCAAACTCCAAACATAAAGGCAATCATACGGGCAGGAACTAATTTACTTACATACGACAATCCTACCGGTGAGATACACAGCTCAGCCATTGTATGGAAAAGATAAACTAAAATCAACCAGATCATACTTACTGAAGCTGTTTTTGCACCCGCTTCGATTCCGCTTGCCCCAAAAGCGACACAAGCCATACCAAGCGCTAGCAATGCCATTCCGATTCCGTATTTTAAATTTGCAGAAGGATTGTATTTACTTTCCCACCATTTTGAAAACAATGGAGCCAAAGAGATTATGAATAACGAGTTTAAAGTAGAAAACCAAGTGGCAGGAACTTCTGTCAATGCAGTAGTTACTTTATCAATTTTCAATGCTTGCAATGTTGAATCTGATAAAGTAAGATAACCCGCAGTGTAATAATCTTTAGTCAACATCCATAGTGCTATTCCCCAAATAATTATAAAACTGACACTAAGGATCATATTTGCAACAGCATAAAGTTTAAATGTTTGCTTAAATAATAAAATTAAAACCCCGGTAATAATAACCAACGGTAAAATAGTAATTAACGAATTAATCACTAAAAACACCACACTCCAATTGCCTGTTAAAACACGATCCGTATAATCACTGGCAAAAATGGTCAAACTATTTGGTGACTGCTCAAAAATTGCCCAAAAGAAAATGGTAAGAAAGGCAAAAAAGGTAACTGCTATTAATTTTTCTTTAGTAATTTTAGAATATTGAGTAAATCTATAGATTAACAATAAAATAAATACAAGTAGAGCTGAAACAATTGCAATCGCATTTCCATTAGGACCTAAGAAAGAAAAAATATTTATTTTGCCCCCGGATATTTTTGAAGCAGGATCATTTATAAGCCATAATAATGCTAATATAGAAGAGAAGGCTATTGCTGCCAATTGTATTGGCGAAAAAGGATTTCTTTTGTCAGTATCTAATGCTTCTGCTTTCGCTTTGCTTTCTTTATTTGGTTTTAAACCAATATCTCCAAAGATATCCTGAGACAGCCAAAACTGCAACATTCCAAAGAACATAAAAATTCCGGCTAAACCAAAACCGTAAGTCCAACCCACTTTTTCTCCTAAATAACCGCAAAGTAAAATCCCAAAGAACGCTCCGGCATTAACTCCCATATAAAACAAAGTGTACGCGCCATCTTTCTTTTCAGGACGGTCTTTGTACATTTCAGATACGATAGAGGTCATGTTGGGTTTGAAAAAACCATTCCCAAAAACCAACAATACTAATCCTAAATAAATAGAAAATTCTGTTTCAACAGCCATAGAAGCATGCCCTAAAGTCATTAAGCTTGCCCCAACAACAACAGCCCATCTAAAACCAATTACTTTATCCGCAAAATACCCCCCTAACATTGTGGACAAATAAACCAATCCTACATAGGATCCAAATAAGGCAGAAGCATTTTCGCGAGTCCATTCCCAACCACCATCTGTAAAGGAAGCGGTTAAAAATAATATCAACAAAGAACGCATTCCGTAGAATGAAAATCGTTCCCACATTTCTGTGAAAAACAAAACGAACAATCCCGCAGGATGTCCTAAAACGGTATTCTTAAAAAATTGATCTGTTGTATTTTCACTCATCCTATTAATTGTTTAATTCCTTATCAACTCCGTGCATTAATTTTTTGATTACTGGTGAAAGCAGCAGTAAAACAACCCCAAAACCAAGACCCGTATAAAATAAATATTCAAAAAGCACTAAATAACTCTGCTTTGCTAAATTTAAATCAGGTGCTGTACCATTTGAGGTGTCTACCGAAGCAATATTTGCTAAAATAGACGCAATAAATTCAGAACTGGCTGTTGCCAAAAACCAAACGCCCATCATGAACCCAACGATTTTTGCCGGAGATAATTTAGTTACTGCAGAAAGTCCTACTGGTGACAAACTCAATTCTCCACAAGTATGTAAAAAATAAGCCAATATTAGCCAAATCGCTGCTACTTTTCCAGCACCAGAAAGGTTTATTCCCATCACTAATGCTCCAAAGCCTAGTCCTACTAATGCTAATGCTAATGCAAATTTTACAGCTGTATTCGGATTGTATTTCCCTAATTTCGGCCAAATCCAAGCAAAGACAGGCGCTAGCAATATTATAAACAAGGCATTAAAACTTAAGAACTGCCCGGCAGAAACTTCATAACCAAATATAGTTCGGTCTAAAATCCGGTCAGCAAATAAATTCATGGAAGTATACGCTTGTTCAAACAATGCCCAGAAGACAATAGTAAATACGATCAGAATAGTTAACGCAATCAACTGATCACGTGCTTTACCATCGAGTTGTGTAGCTGCGTAATAAACAATATAAATAAAAGAAATTCCACCCGCAATTTTTAAAGCCCATGAAACTGCATCGTGATTTTGGACCATTTGCCAAAACAATACCGTTGACAAAACACTTCCAATATAAATCAACCACTCATTTTTAAATCCAAACAATTTGTTTTCTAGGAAAGAAGGGTTGTTTGATTCTCCTTTTCCCATCAATAATTTTCTGCCGGAAATAAAAGTCAATAGTCCAAAAAACATTCCGACACCAGCTGCACCAAAACCATAACTCCAACCGTACGTTTCGCCCAACCAAACACATATTAGCGTAGCCATAAAAGATCCTAAGTTGATTCCCATATAAAACAACGTGAATCCAGAATCTCTTCGTTTATCGCCTTTTTCATATAATTCTCCCACTAATGAAGAGATATTGGCTTTAAGAAAACCAACCCCGACAATGATTAACGATAATGAAAAGTAAAATATTTGCAAGGCGGTTTCGTCCCGTGTAATTGCGCCGGTAATGGATTGTGTGGCAGCATTTCCTTCATAAGCCATTCCTATATGACCCAACACCAACATAATCCCACCAAAAACAATGGCTTTTCTAAATCCCAGATATTTATCAGCAATAAAACCTCCTAACACTGGAACGGCATACACTAAAGCAGCGTAACTACCAATTAATAAATTCCCCGAAGTATCCGAAAACAAATGGTACTTTGTCAGATAAAAAATCAACAAGGCTTTCATTCCATAAAAGGAGAAGCGCTCCCACATTTCGGTAAAAAACAATATAAAAAGCGCTTTTGGATGTCCAAAAAAATCTTTTTTAATCAATGCGTCGTTCTTCATAAAGCGCTGTTATAAATTTTCTTTGATGAAATTAGTCATTTTTGTGTACAATTGAATTCTGGTTTTCCCACCATAAATTCCGTGATTATTGTCCGGGTAAATTTGGGAATCAAATTGTTTATTAGCCTGAATCAACGCTTCCATCATCTGCATGGAGTTTTGAACGTGAACATTATCATCTCCTGAACCGTGTATCAAAAGGAATTTCCCTTTCAATTTATCTACATGATTTATTGGGGAATTATCATCGTATCCGCTAGCATTTTCTTGTGGGGTCTGCATGTAGCGTTCCGTGTACACACTGTCATAAAAACGCCAGTTCGTCACAGGAGCTACAGCAATTGCCATTTTGAACGTATCATTTCCTTTCATGATGCAATTAGACGCCATAAAACCACCATACGACCAGCCAAATATACCAATTCTAGCCTTATCAACAAATGCGTAATTTCCTATTACTTTCGCAGCATCAATTTGATCTTCTACTTCGTATTTCCCTAATTGCAGTTGGGTTACTTTTTTGAAATCAGCTCCTTTAAAGCCAGTTCCGCGCCCGTCAACACAAGCTACAATGTATCCTTGTTGCGACAACATCATAAACCAATATTCATTAGAACTTCCCCATCCGTTCACAACCTGCTGAGAACCTGGACCAGAATACTGAATCATAAAAACAGGATATTTTTTAGTTGGGTCAAAATCTTTTGGTTTAATCATCCAAGCATTGAGCTCATTCCCTTTTGCTGTCTTTAAAACAAAAAACTCTTTAGCCGGTAAATCATAGTTTTTTAGCTTTGTTGCCAAATTTTCATTGTTTTCAATAACTTGAACTTGTTTTCCAGCCTTGGCCTCGTTCAATGTATACGTCGGAGGTAGAGACGCACTAGAAAACGTATTGATGTAGTATTGGAAATTCGGACTGAATGTTGCCGCATTAGTTCCTGTATTTTGTGACAAACGGACTTTGTTTTTTCCGTCAAGACCTATTCTATAAACATCTCTGTTAATAGATCCGTTTTCTACCGACTGATAGAAAACTGTATTTGTTTTTTCGTCTAAACCGTAATAATTCGTCACTTCCCATTTTCCTTTGGTCAGTTGGTTTTTCAATTTTCCATTTTTATCATATAAATAAATATGATTGAAACCGTCTTTTTCGCTGGTCCAAATAAAACTGTTGTCTTTCAAGAAAGTCAAGTTATCTGTCACATCAACGTAGGCTTTGTCTTTTTCGTTCAAAACTACTTTTACAGCTCCTGAATTTCCATCGATAAACAACAAATCCAAATTGTTTTGGTGGCGATTCAATACCTGTGCTGATAGTGTATTCTCATCATTTGTCCATTTCATTCTGGCAATATAAAAATCGTTATAATTCCCAAGATTTATGTTTTTTACTGCATTCAAATTTACATCATAAATATGTAAAGAAACTAGAGCATTCTTCTCCCCGGCTTTTGGATATTTGAACGTTTGCATCGTTGGGTACAAGTCTTTTCCAAACATTGACATCGAAAATTCCGGAACCTGACTTTCGTCAAAACGTATGTAGGCTACTTTTTTGCTGTCAGCACTCCAGTCAAAAGCCTTTACAAAAGCAAATTCTTCTTCGTAAACCCAATCCGTAATACCATTAATAATACTGTTTTTTTGTCCGTCTGTAGTTATTGGAGTTGATTTATCAGCAGCTAAATCATGTACATACAGATTATTTTCTTTGGCGTATGCAATCTTTTTCCCATCAGGTGAAAAAGTAGGCTCCTGAACGGGAGAATCGAATAGTTTTCTTAATTTCTTATTGGCAATGTCATATAAATAGTAATCCGCTGTAAAGGAGTGGCGGAAGATTTGATTGGTATTGCAAGCCAATAGAATCATTTTTTCTGAAGCGTCAAACGTATAACTGTCAATCCCTCCTGATAATTCGGCGTACGATTTTGTATCTATTAATGTAGACACTTTTTTTAAAGTTGCAAAATCATACAAATCAATCTGCATGCTTCTGGACTGTCTGTCGGTATTCAAAACCGTATATTGATTTGTGTTTTTCAACGACTGCAATTCATCCATGCCTTGCGCCCGAAAAGTGCCGTTATAAATGGCATCAATGGTGATTTTTTGCTGCCCTGCAACTGCAAAACAAACGAATAAAAATAATGCAATAATTTTTCTTGAATACATGATATTTATTTAAATATAAAAACCGTCAATTTTAGTGAAAAATTTACAATAATTTCACATTATATGTGTTAAATCTTAAAAACAATATTTTAAACCACCTTTTATTGAGGATAATAGGATTGCTACTAAAACGGCTAAAACCGTATATTTGCATTTAATTATACTATAATCAATTGAAAATGAATAAGGCCATTAGCGGATTTTCTAAACTATCCAAAGAAGAAAAAATTAAATGGATTGCCGATCAATATTTTTCAACACCCACAGAAGCCATCGCCTTGCTGAAAAACTACTGGAATTCTGATGAAAAAATACAGAAATTACACGATGAATTCATCGAAAACACGATAACCAATTTCTACATACCGCTTGGAGTTGCTCCTAATTTCCTGATTAATGGAAAATACAGCACGATTCCCATGGCTATTGAAGAAAGTTCTGTGGTTGCCGCTGCCGCAAAAGCTGCTAAATTTTGGTCCACGCGTGGCGGATTTAAAGCAACCGTAATCAATACTGAAAAAATTGGTCAGGTTCATTTTATTTATAAAGGTGATGTTTCAAAATTGAATTTGTTTTTTGTCCAACACAAAAATAAATTCTTTTCAGAAACCGAGTCGATTACCACAAATATGCAAAAACGTGGTGGCGGAATTTTAGACATTATTTTAAAAGATAAAACCGATTTATTGCCCCATTATTTTCAGCTGCATGCCACTTTTGAAACCAAAGACAGCATGGGCGCTAATTTTATCAATTCGTGTCTGGAACAGTTTGCTAAAACCTTAAAAGAAGAAGTCCAAAACTATAGTCTATTCACCGAATCAGAAAAAGAGATTGAAGTAGTAATGAGTATCCTTTCGAATTACGTTCCTAATTGTATCGTAAGAGCCGAAGTTTCTTGTCCGATTGCTGACTTGGAAGAAAAACACATTTTAAATCCTCAAGAATTTGCAGAGAAATTTGTGCAAGCCGTACAAATCGCCGAAGTCGAGCCGTACAGAGCCGTTACGCATAACAAAGGAATCATGAACGGAGTAGATGCGGTAGTTTTGGCAACTGGGAATGATTTCCGCGCTGTCGAAGCCGGAATTCATGCCTATGCTTCCCGAAACGGAAAATATTCCAGTCTCTCCCACGCCAAAATAGAAAATGGTATTTTTACTTTTTGGCTAGAAATCCCTTTAGCATTAGGAACTGTTGGTGGTTTGACTTCCTTACATCCATTGGTAAAATTATCCTTAGAAATGTTAGAAAAACCTTCTGCCAAGGAATTAATGCAGTTTGTAGCCGTAGCCGGTTTAGCCCAAAACTTTGCCGCATTGCGTTCTTTGACTACCACAGGAATTCAGGAAGGACACATGAAAATGCATTTAAATAACATCATCAACCAATTTGAAGCTACTGATGAAGAACGTATTTTAATCCAGAAACATTTTAGAAAAAATGCCGTTTCGCATAGCGCTGTGGTCACCTATATTGAAAGTTTAAGAAAATAATTTTATCTTGAAGCAACAAAGAATAAGGTTGCTTCGTTCCTCGCAAAGACAATGAAGAAAACATTTTACAGTAACGGAAAACTTTTAATCACAGGTGAATATCTAGTCCTTGATGGCGCCAAAGCGTTTGCATTACCAACAAAAATGGGGCAAAACCTCATTATAGAAAAGGGAAATAATAAGGAAATCATCTGGAAAAGTTATGATGCAGATGGAAGTATTTGGTTTGAAGACACTCTTTTATTTTCTGATATTTCAAAGGAAGTTCAAACTAAAAATGAATCGGTCAAGGCTACACTTAAGATTATTTTGCACGAGGCATTCAAATTAAATCCGGGTTTCATTTTAAATTCAGAGGGATACACAATCACGACTGAACTTAGCTTTCCCAAAAGCTGGGGTTTGGGCACGTCATCGACTTTGATAAACAACATTGCTCAGTGGTTAGACATCGATGCTTTTACATTACTTAAAAACAGTTTTGGAGGTAGTGGTTATGATATTGCCTGTGCACAAAACGACACCCCTATTGTCTATCATTTGGAAAAAGGTACTCCTATTGTTGAAAAAGTATCTTTTAATCCGGATTTTACTAACAATCTTTACTTTGTCTATCTGAATAAAAAGCAAAGCAGCAAAAGCGCAATAACAGCCTACGATATGAATAAAAAGAATAATCTCCCGAGAACGATTGCTTTAAATGACGTGATAACCTCTGAAGTTTTGAATGCGACTACAATTCAATCTTTTGCTGCAGCACTACAAAAACACGAAGTACAAATGAGTATTGTTCTGGAAACACAAACGATAAAAGAGTCTTTGTTTCCAGATTTCAATGGCGTGATAAAAAGCCTGGGAGCTTGGGGAGGCGATTTTGTAATGGCAATTGCAATTGAAAATCCAACTGACTATTTTATTTCAAAAGGATATGAAACTATCATCTCGTACAAAGAGATAATTCTATAAACAAAAAAAATCCCGTTTAGTTTTATACCAAAAGGGATTTTTAATTTATCCTGATAGACTAAAAAGTATAGCCAATCCTTAAATGTAAATCAGCAGCGGTTTCCCATTCTCGTATTTCAAAATAGTATCTTTTACCTAAACCAATTCCTAATTCATAATTAAAATTACTTTCAGAAATCGATCTTCGGATTCCCCATTTTGGAATTAAGGTCATTTGATTAGATACATTTACGTTATCTCTATTAGAAATAACAAACCAATCGGGATAATAATTAATCCCAAGTGTCAAAAAATTGGCACTGTTATTTTTGATAACTTTTCCTGTAGCCTCTCTTTTTACAATATTGTAATACCATCTTGGCTCTAAACCTAATTTGGGTGTTAATGCATAAATTGTTTTTCCGACAAAATCTCCACCACGTACACCACCATCAAAACCTATTTCTGACCTAAGCACTAATTGGTTCGACAATCTTGATTCATGATTTATCCAAAGGCCAAAAAAACCAGCTTGAACATTATAAATAGATTTTTCTAAACCCTCGTTTTGCGCACTAGCTACGTCACAAAAGAGTAGCAACATAAATAAATAAATTATTTTTCTCATTTTTTTGTTTTTAGTTAAAAAATTATTCCAAACGATAAGCCAAAGGCTGTAATCTTATAATTCCCTTCGTTTTGGTGCTTTATTAATTCTATGTCTTTAGACTTTTTAAACAAGTCAACATAGTATGAAATCTTCTCATTATCGGCAAAAATTAATCCGACACCTAATTTAGATGAAGTTCCATTCCCATCAAATGAATCTGACCATTTTATATTTTTACCGGTTTGCAAATAAGCAAATAAGCAATTATCTCTGTCTTGATTAGAAAAAACTCTTATATCTAAAAGGATTGGAGTTGACAAAAACGTTTCTTTTATGTTATAATCAATACTAATTCCTGTAGAAAGTGCTATAAAATCCCAAAAAACTAATCCATGAATCGTGTTCAAATCAAAACTAGAACCGTCTGATTTCTTTTCATCATCTTTTCCGAATTTTGAAAAATAACTTTCTGTATTTTTTGTAATAGAAAGGGATGTCATATTTAAATAGCTAACAGTGGATTCCATTTTGTCTTGTGACAAGAGAAAATTATATTGAATTAAAAAAAATAGTACACAAATATTTTTCATATTGATTAATCTATACCATCATGAAATTTACTACCATGCCATTCACTACCATGCCTTACTGCCCCAATCATTTTTACTTTGAAATTTTTTGGTCTAATTAATTGGTCGCCAGCACCTATGTTAGAAATTTCCCAAGTTCCGCCAGAATCCCCAGCACTTAATTTAATTTCTGCGCCAAAATCAAATGATTTTTCCCTAACACCTATATTTAAACCTTGATTAAGAACTGACTTTTGAATTATCACTTTTCCTGTATGAGGAAATTTAGCAACAAATGTGCGATTTGCCGGAGGAGTATAGCTATTATTTCCCAATGCACTACGTAGTTGAGCAGTTATGCTTGAATACAAACCATTATAAAAATATTCGTTTAGTTTACTTGCTTTTAAACTACTGTCAATTCCTCCTTGAACTGCATCGTCTAATAAAGGCCAGCCAGTCCCAAAAAACTCAAAAGTCAATCCTAAACCATCGTTTTGAAAAATTTGGTTTAAAGAAGAATGATTTAAATCGGTATAGGTATATCCTCCAATAGTTAAAGAGTTGGGTTGATATAATATTTTTTTGTCATTTAAATAATATGCTTTTTCTTGAAGTTGATTATATGTCATTGCACTGTTAAGTAATTTATCTACATCATATTCAAATTGTGCAGCTTCAACTACTAATCGGATTTCATCTGTCGCTTCAACTCTCCAAAATCCAGTCCAACCTCTATATTGATTAACACATTTTACTCCCAAATGATAAACAAGCAAATAATTATAATTAAATGCTTTCGTTTTAACTCTTCGTCTAGTTTCATATGCATCTATGCAAACATTATTATCTCCAAAAAGACTTCCAAAAATTCCACTATGTGGATCGCAATCACTTAAATTTGATAAAAAACCGCTGTAACTAGGATCTGTAGAAACAATTGAACTTGAAGTCGGAGTATAACTACTAACTCCACCAAAAACACTACCCTCATTACTTTCAATTGGTTGCATTTTGAAATAAACTAAATCAGAATCAATATACGTAACACCTCCATTAGGGTATGCATCTAAAATTCTCTCTTTAGCAGTCTGTGGAGTTTCAACCATTAAATCGCTAGAAATATCATTTAAATTCAAATAATCTTCTAAGACGGTATATTTTTCCTCATCCGCAATAAACAAACCAACGTCCGTATATTTATAAATTTCAAAACCTACTTGAATTTCACCATCAGAATTAAGTAATGAAGCGAAAGTATCGTCTCCAATAATATCTTCTATTTCATCCAAATAATTAAAACCAACTTCCATATTAGCAGAAGATGATATTTTACTACTAGAAATAGTACTTTTGTAACGAATTTGATCATTTATTTTTTTTCTATACTGCATGTACAAAAAATCTTCATTTTTTTCAGTAACAATAGGCCTTAATGAATAAAACCCCTCTTCATAGAAAGGCTGTAAAAAAACACTTATTTTTTCATCCGATTCATCAGCATATTGTTGATAAACCCTAACAAAAGCATCTTTGCTCTGAAAAAATAATCTACCATTTTTAATAACTACATCATCTTTAAAAGTAGAGCTTACTAAATTTGAATCGAATTTTTCAGTTTCGCAAGAACTAAAGGACAAACAAACTAACATAAGTATCAGTATAGCAACGACACTTTGTTTGTTTGTTTGTTTGTTTGTTTGTCATAATTTTTGGTTTTTTTTATTAATTTATTTTTTTAAGAATCTTCTTAAAAGTTTATTTAAAACTACAACAAAATCTTACTTTTTTTCTTTACTCAATTAAAACTTATTAACATTTGAAAAGTAAAAATTCAACTTTTTGTGAAGGCCTAAAATTATGAAAAAAAGTCCCTTCGCATACAAATAAAAAATCCCGATACATTCAGCATGTATCGGGATTTTTTATTTGATTACTTACGCTTTGACTAGTAATTGAATTCCTGTCTGTTGTCTTCAATTTTAGCATTTCCTTTCAAGGCAGGAACTACTCTATTAGCATCTGAAGCGCTTTGTTCTTTTAATTTAGAAACATAAGAAGCATGGCTTTTCAATGCTGGCGCTTTTACAGTGCTATTGTTTTTCACTACATAAACACCCGTGTTTCCTTCAATTGGAGCTGACATTTTATTTGCTGCTAAAGCAAATGCATTTCCTACTACACTTGGCTCTTGACCAACACCTGGCAACATCGTGTTTAGCATTGTCAAGTCAGTAGCTTGTTGTACGGTAGCTCCTACTGCTTTCGCGATTGCTTCCAGCGAAGAACCTGTCATTTTTGCCTTTATCAATGCTGCTTTTTTCTTGTTTTTTAGTATTTGTTCCACATAAGGTCTCGCCACAGAAACAGCTACTAAACCAGAATTGTCAATGCTCTTTAATTTTGCAATTACGTGACCTACATTAGCCACTTCAAATCTTTTTACAGTACCTACTTTTACTCCTTTTTCAAAAGCCCAACGAACGATTGATCTTTGATTTCCTAAAGTTCCAAAATTTTCGTCCATCCCTTTTACAGAAACAGCCGGAGCTACTACAAGTCCCATATCTTTAGCAACTTTGTTAAAATCTTTATCCACAGCATCCATTTCTAATTTAGTTGCCTGAGTAAACATTTTATCTGAAGTGGCCTCAGATGCTTCTATTTTCTGAGCTACAGTAGCCAAACGAATTCCGTCTTGCTTATCAGTAACTTTGATAATATGAAATCCAAAAGGCGTTTCTACTAACCCTACTTTTCCAATACTGCTATTGAAGACAAAATCATTAAATGGTTTTACCATTTGGTTTGGACCAAAATAACCCAAATCTCCCCCTTGTTGCGAAGATGAATCATCAGAAGCTGTGAAAGCTAACATCAAGAAACTATCCGGACTGGCAGTAACTTGTGCTAAAATACTTTCTGCTTTTGCTTTTGCTTCTTCTTTTGTTCTTTTTTCCTTTTGATTTGGAACTTGAGTCCCTTCATAACTGATCAATATATGACTTGCTTTTGCATTCACACCTGATTTCATTCCCATTGATTTTGAAATACAGAAATATTTCCCGTATATGTAAGGCCCATAAACGGCTCCAGGAGCAAGATTAAATAATTTATCTGCATCAATTGCAGGCAAATCTTTTTTGGCCACATAAGAAGAATCATAAGGAACATCTGAATTTGAATTCACAAACTCAATTGTATTAGTTGCTGCTCTGAATCCTGGTAAGGTATCATTTTTTCCGGTAGCTTGATTGTATACTACTGTTCCGGCTAACAATGCATTTATTTTTGATTTTACTTCGGCTTCATCAGCTGGTGAGGCTTTGTCTTCGATCAAGACATATTCTACTTCACGAGATTCGTCTGCTTTGAATTTTTTTTCATTTTTCTTCATGTAATCAACAATTTCAGCATCAGTCACTTTTACTTGACTGTCTTTGATTGTTGAATATAATCCTGCAACATAGGCAAAGTTTACTTTATTTGCTTCCATCTCATACTGCAACTTGCCTTCGCTCTCCGTTGTAAAAACGGCCGCTTTAATCAATGTAGTATATATTTGATATTTAGCATTAAGATCTGCATCTTTTTCTCTGTCTTTCAAAAACTGAGCTTGGGCAGGATTTGCTTTGAAATATTCTTTAAATTTTGCAATATCAAAAACACCGGCTGCATTCAAAAACAATGGATTCCCACCAATATTTTGATCGCCTTTCAGCACTTCTAATAGGTGTTTTTCACCTACTCGTAATCCTAATTTTTCAAATTCAGCCGTTAGCAAAGCAACCGAAACTTCTTGTTCCCATACTCTGTTAGCCGCTTCAGTTGAAGTAATTCCTTGACCACTTTTTTCAACATTACTCACTTTAACTCTAAAATCTTCAAATGAAATATCTTTCCCGTCAATGCTTCCTACATCTTTTGATGTGCTGCTGAAACCTCCACTGCTAAATATATCACCTATGATAAATGCTAATAAACAAAACCCAATAACTAAGATCAGAAGAAGCGAACGTTGTCTAATTTTTTGTAATAATGCCATTTTATTGTTGTTAATTTTTATATTCAGGTTGCGAAAATACAATTATCTAATTAATAATTATAGTAGTAGCGTTTTATTTTATAAGAAATTTCAATTTTACAAAAAAAACTACTCTAGCACGGTCATATTTACTAATTCTATTTTCTTATTTATTGCTTCTTCAATTACAAAACGATACGCTCCAATGGTGATAACAGCTCCATTTTGAGGAATTTCTGTAGTAAAATTCACAATAAACCCCCCAAGTGTTCCATACGAATCACTTTCCGGAATAGCCAGTTTATAGGTATCATTAAGGTACTCGACGTCTAACCGGGCTGAGAAAACGTATTCGCCATCACCGAGTTCTTTTTCAATCAATTCTTCATCTGAATCGTGTTCATCTTCAATTTCACCAAAAAGCTCTTCCACAATATCCTCTACGGTAATAATTCCGGATGTGCCGCCGTATTCATCTAATACAATAGCTACACTTTTACGTTTTTTGATCAGCAAACTCATCGCATCTTTGATAAAGATTGTTTCCGGAACAAATTCTACCGGAATCACAATATCCTTGATACTGTCTGGTTTTTTGAACATATCAAAGGAATGCACGTAGCCTACAATGTCATCGAGTGAATTTTGAAACACCACTATTTTAGAATAGCCTGTTTCTATAAACAATTCTCGGAGATCTATGATGGTATCCGACAAGTCAATGGCTATAATTTCAGTACGGGGATTCATCACATCTCTGGCTTTGACTCCTGAAAATTCTAATGCGTTTTGAAACATCAGAATTTCAGAATCCATGGCATCATCATCTTCAACACTACTCATTTGTTCCGTAATGTAATTCCCCAGCTCAATTTTACTGAAATAAAGCTGTACATTATCGCCTTCGGTTTTGAAGAATTTTATCAAAACAAAATCAGAAACCCAAATAAAAAATGCAGCTATAAAATAGAAAATACTAAAAAAGAAATAGGCGGGAATTGCAAAAAACTTAAATAGAAAATTGGCATAAATTTGAAAAAAAACTTTTGGCAAGAACTCTGCGGTAATCAGCACAATGATAGTAGAAATTATGGTTTGAATTAATAAATCCAAGAAATCCGAAAACTGAAGCCCCACAGTAACAAACCAGCGCATCAATAATTCGCCCATAAAAAAACCGTAGACCACCATGGTGACATTATTCCCAATGAGCATGGCTACGATAAACTTGGAGGGCTTTTCAGTAAGCTTTGTCAGTATTCTGGAAACAAAACCGCCTTGTTTTTTTTCAATTTCAAGATATATTTTATTTGAAGAGACAAACGCTATCTCCATTCCTGAAAAAAAAGCACTTAGTATTAGACACAGAAAAATAACACTAATCTCCATGAATTAGGATTTTTTGTTTCGGTCTTCAAACTTTTTAGCAAATTTTCTTCTAAAGAAAAACATAAAAACGGCTAATCCGGCAAACATGAAACTCAACCACGGATTTTCTTCCTCGGCATTTAACTTTATGAAGCCATCATAAATAAAATAGGCTCCAAAAACAAGATAAACGTATTGTGTGTATTTTAAGTAGTTCATAGGGTGTTGTGTTATTCAGCGGTTTCGAGTTCGCCGGTTATTTTTTGAGAATTAATCACTTTGAAATCCTTGCTAAAATCGATTCCTTGTCCATTTGAAACACCTTTTGGGTCTGTTAATTTAAACCTTCTTTCGGTAAAAAACCACTCATTCCTTTGATCAAAATAAAGTTGCTCTGTTTCTAACAGCTGTCCATTTTCATTAGAGATCCTTACTTTTCCCTGCAGATCAATTACTGCTGTTCCTTTGTAATAAATGGCATAATTTGATTTGATAAATGTTTTCTTCCCTTTTTTGTCAAATAAAGTAACATCAATCCCTTTTGGGAATTCCGTAAAAGGAAAGCTAACGTTAGAATAATCTAACATTTTAGAGCTGATCAAAATGGATGTAATCCTTCCTGAATCTGTATATTTGAGATTTACCATATCAGCATCACTACTGGGAACAAACTCGGAAAAATTTATTTTTTGTATTTCCTTAAAATTACTTTCGCACCCCAAAAAAAGCGCTCCGGCAAAAACCGCGACCCCTAATTTGATATAATATTTTTTGACTACTGTCATAAGTTGGCCTGGACGAAAAAATTGGAGAAAGTACTTCTTTTTATTCTAGTTGAATTTTCTTCTGATAAACCATTGGTCATTAAGAGAGAAACTCACACTTACATTGGCGTAGTTTTCTTGAACTAAACTAGATGCTGTAGTTCCTTTTTTGCCTAATTCAAATCCAATATTCACATTAGAGAACTGACCTGTTAGTGGCAATCCAATGCCTAGAGTTAATCCCATATCATCAATGGATTCTGAATTGATCACCATTCCGGTTTTTTCAAATCTCAAACCCCCTCGGTACGTAATCCTTTTTGTGTAGCTTGTGAACGAGTTGTAATTAGGAATAAAATACCCTCCAATGCTGTATTTCGAATGCTTTTCGTAGGTAACATTTGGCATTGAATTAAAATTATTTGCCAACGACCCTGCATCCTGTAGCGTCACACCAATGCCTACGAGCCATTTTCTGGCCTGGCCAAAACCTGCTGCTAATGCTAATGTGCTCGGCATTTTCAAATTAACTTGGCTCTTTACATCATCCAGCGCATCTACAACCACCACATCAAAATTTGAACTAAAAACCACTGTCGAAATATTCCTGTTGTTTTTAGACACCAATGTATTTTCCAGCGTATAATTTGCACTACTAAAAAAAGAGATTTTTTTATAGATTTTAGTCTGATACATCATCCCTACATTAAAATTCACCCCAGACAAATCAATCGTATTCAATTCTCTGGTTCCAACAGGAACTCCACTAATGAATTCAAGGTTATTAGATTCAATTTTTCCAAAATTATACTGCACATCGGCACCTACACTAAAATTTGGCGTCACTTTATACCCTACTCCTAAAAAGGCCTTGTTCAAACCACCAGTACCATTGAAACGCTTGCTGTTTTGCGAGGGATCAGTAGCAATAGATTGTATTTTATATCCTACTGATGAATACGGAATCAATCCAAAACCCAACCCAAACTTACCAATAGGCAAACCCACGGCCAGGTAATCCAGAGTCGTTCTTCTTGTATTTGCAGCTTCAGTATCTGTTTTCATTTTTGTGGTCGCATGCGTACCACCCAGGGTAAAAGTAGTTAGTTTAAGACTTGCATAACTGGCTGGATTTTGCAAGTTCATGTGTATACTGTCTTGTTCAATGGCTATTCCTGCCATCGAACGGTTTTCCAACGTTCCTTTGAACCTAACATCTCCTATTCCATAAAAAGAATACGGGGACGCTGTTCCTTCTTGAGCAAAAGATACTAATGATAAAAGCAAACAGGCGCTTATTATAATTTTTTTAATCATTTTTGGTTTTATGTTGAAATGTTTGGTTTAAACTTTCCAGAAGAAAATTTGAATTGGCAAATATGGTATTTTTTAATCGTTTAGCCAAAAAATCTGTGTCTCCACCCGTTAAAATTATTATAAAATTTAAATACCGTGCTTTATATTGATTTATAAACCCGTCAATCTCATAAACTAAACCGTTTACCACTCCGGAATGAATCGATTCTGAAGTTGATTTCCCAATCAAATCTTCCGGAATCCCCAGAGACAATAAAGGTAATTTTGCGGTGTAGTGATGCAATGCTTCATAGCGCAATCGCAGTCCCGGCGAGATCGCTCCCCCTAAATAATTATTTTCCTGATCTATAAAATCATAGGTAATGCAAGTTCCGGCATCAATGACCAGCCGGTTTTGATCCGGATACCGGAGCGTAGCCCCTGCAGCAAGAACCATACGGTCAATTCCCAAAGTTTGTGGCGTTGCGTATTTATTTTGGAACGGAAAAGAATCCTTATTCGAGATAAAATGCACTTTTATCTCTTTATCGAAAGCTAAAAACGGCTGTTTTCCGAGATCTCCAACTGAAGAAACCACCAAATCAGTTGTTTTTTTAAAGTTTTTTAAAATATTTTTAATATTTTTTTCCAATTCAATTTGGCTAAAAACAAAAACCTCCAAAAGCATAGCACCCTCAAAAACAGCGGCTTTAATTCTGGTATTTCCCACATCAACTACTAAAATCATAATTTCTTTTTTGATGGGACAAAGGTACGAATTGATTTTTTTTTAAAATTGTTTTGGATAAACTAAAAATCATACTATATTTGCACCCGCAAACAAGTTCATCGAACTCCTACTAAAATAAGAGCAAAGTGAGATAATAGCGAGGTACCTTAGCTCAGATGGTAGAGCAATGGACTGAAAATCCATGTGTCCCTGGTTCGATCCCTGGAGGTACCACAAAACCCACTCAAACGAGTGGGTTTTTTGTTTTTATACAAAATCAAAAACAACTTTGTTCAAGACTTGATCTAAAACACATTCCTTTCGTCCTTGCTCAAAGCAGTATTGCAAGAAACAAAATACTCGTACAGCAATAAAACCCCCTTCAAAAGACCTCAAAAAGCGCCTTCGTTTCTGGAATCAGTAGTTCCCTCTTGTTCACAAAAAAATATTTTATTCCGTGTACAAACTCCATAAAAAACAGCCCGCACTCTCGTTTAATGCATTGCCTTCATATTCTTTATAATTAAAAACAAATAGGACTAATTGCAAAAAAAACAATCGCACACGAACCCTTTCCTATATTTTTAATAATTTTCCTATAAAAATATTCCACTTCTATGTTTGCAAAAAACACTTTTTAAATAAGTAGGAAAACCAGGCTCATAAAAGGAATAACACATACCCCTGAAAAATAAAGACCGAGTAAAAAGAGGTCCTTTTACAATTTAGCTTTGCATTTTTTTCCGGCAGCAACATCTCCCACAGTCGCTTTCTCGCCCACATTTGTATTGAAAGAAAAAACAGGTATTCCAATACGGATTTCAAAAATCATACCGAGCATCGCCCAGTGGCCATGATACAACTACAACTGGTCTTGGCGTCTTGTAAAGATTTATTTCTTGCTTTCCTTACAAAAAAGGTTCTCAGAATTATCAAAGAGTAATGACAACAAGGAGAAGAATACTCTTATTTTGATGTTTTTATCGGACTACACTGTTCTTTTTTCCTATATTTACTAAAAACCAAACTTCCTTTTTTGCCGAAACAAGCAAATTATGACCAATTGTAACACCAAGAATTAGTTGCCTGTATGCCTTTTCTCTTGAATTAAATAAAAATTAGCGATACCATTACACTATGAAAAAAATTTCCCTGTTACTGCTTTTTATTGCCACGCTGCAAGCCACTATTGCTCAAAACGGAACAGAACCCGTACACCTTACAGATCTGCTAAAAATTAAAACCATCAACAACGTCACACTAACTAAAGACGGAACAAAAGTGGCCTTTACCCTGACCACTATCGAGCCTGACCAGACTAGTACGCTGGATTATAAGTATCGAACCCAGATATATAGCGCATCCACGGCAAACACAGCCACTCCGTTGCAGTTGACCACTAGCAAAGAAGGTGCTGCAAAACCCGCATGGAGTCCAGACGGAAAGCAGCTTGCTTTTACGCGCTCCGTAGAAGACAAATCTCAAGTTTTTATTTTATCCCTAGATGGAGGAGAATCCATGCAATTGACCAGCCATAAGTACGGCGCAAACAACCCAAAATGGTCTCCAGATGGCAAAAAAATACTTTTTTCATCAAGTCTTTCTCTACAAGAATTAATTGCAGACTCTACCCTAAACAAATCACATGACATACCAACTTGGGCCATGGAAAAACCTGGTTTTACCAATAATGAACATTTGTTACCCAATAGCGACAAACCTAACCCAAATGGGAGCTTATCCCAGATAAGAGCCTATCTTGAAAAAAATGCCGTGGATAAAAAAGCAATCGTCCTAAACAAATTAAACTTTCAAAGTGAGTCGGCTATCTCATCCGAAATGACTTATAACCATTTCTTTGATATCAATGTGACTAAAGATGCTGCGCCACGACTGCTCACAAAAGGATTTTATAGTTTTACCAATGCTGACTATACTCCAGACGGCAAACAACTCATTTTCTCGGGCGATATGGACACCGCAGAAAATCCGGATCGCTCTTTAGAAAGCGAAATTTATTTAGCGGATAGTGATGGGACTAATTTAAAAATGATCTTAGGCGAAAAGGACAAAAGATACAGCAATGCCTCCGTATCGCATTCCGGAAAATGGCTTGCCTTTCTTTTTAGTTCTACTTCTTTCGTCTCAGTCCCTACCTTAGCAATAATGCCAATAAACGGAACCGAAAAAGACATTATAACGATCCCATTTGATCGCAATAAAACAAATCTCATTTGGAGTACTGATGACAAACACCTCTACTTCACTGGACAAAGCAATGGTGGAAATGTCCTGAACAAAGTCACTATAGCTACAAGAAAAGTAGATTCTTTATCGAGCAGTGAGATTGGCATTACCAGTTTTGACATTGCTAACAAAACTCTTGTTTATTCTAAAACAGCGATTTCAAATCCATCCGAACTGTATTTTTCCACTACGGATTTCAAAAAAGAAAGAAAAGCCAGTACTTTTAATGATTGGGTGCAAACTAAAAAATTATCCTTCCCTGAAAAGAAAACGTTTGTCAACGATTTAGGGATGACCATTGAGTATTGGGTAATGAAGCCTGCCAACTACCAAGCAGGAGAAAAATACCCTTTGTTGCTGGAAATTCATGGAGGGCCATCTGCTATGTGGGGACCAGGTGAAGAAAGCATGTGGCACGAATACCAATATTTTTGTAGCAAAGGATATGGTGTCGTATATAGCAATCCTAGGGGTTCCGGCGGTTATGGTTTAGATTTTTTACGGGGTAACATCAATGACTGGGGCAAAGGTCCTGCAAGCGATGTGCTGACCGCTTTAGATAAAACTATCGATCAAGGCTGGGCTGATCCCGATAAACTATTGATAACCGGAGGTTCTTATGCTGGTTACCTGACGGCTTGGATTATCAGCCATGACAATCGATTCAAAGCCGCCTGCGCACAACGTGGCGTATACGACCTGAACACCTTTTTTGGCGAAGGGAATGCCTGGAGACTGGTTCCTAATTATTTTGGTGGCTATCCGTGGGAAACCAAAGTAAAAGAAATTCTGGCGAGAGAATCCCCTTTGACATACGTTGAAAACATCAAGACCCCTTTTATTATTTTTCACGGGGGCAATGACCGTCGTACGGGATTCGTTCAGGGAGAAATGATGTATCGCAGTCTCAAGGTTCTGGGGCGTCCTGTTGAATATGTAGTCCATCCGGGAGCAACACACGAAATCACTCGCAATGGCGACAACAGACAGCGAATGGATCAAATGTTGCGAACCTATGAATTCTTTGAAAGATGGATTGCTAAAAAATAAAAAACTAAATTTTAAAATTACGTAGAATAAAAAAATTAAATTAAGTACGTTTATATAAGTATTAATACTTGTATTTACGTAACAATACTTAATTAATTGGATTATGATTAAAGTAACAGTAGTCGGAAACGGCATGCTAGGATACAAGTTTTGCGAAAAATTTATTGCAAAACCCGGACAGGAAAAACATCAAATTACCGTATTTGGAGAAGAACCCAGACGCGCGTATGATAGCGTTGACTTATGTAAAAACTTGGTTCAAGGCCAGAAAAACAAGCGGTTTTCCAAGCAATAGAGGCGGTTGCCTCAAATACAAAGACAAGCAAATTGCCATCATCAACTTTGAATGCAAAAAAGAATGGTATGCTTGTCAAAACGCCTGCCCTAATAAAATGAAAATGGCTCTTTCCAGAGGAATGTTGAGTTCTATGGGAGATATTCCCAAAATAGCCTGCCCTTTGCACAAAAAAACTTTTTCACTTGTGGACGGTACCAATTTAAATGGAGACGATCTAAAAATTGCGACTTATCCTGAAAAAATTATAGGTAACGAGGTATTCGTTGGCTTTTTGGATTAATTATGTATCTTTGATTTTAAACCTTTCAAATGACAATCTTACAATTCCAAAATGCCAGCGCATGGATTGATGCAGAAAATGCACAAGATCCAAATCATGAAATAGACCACTCTGTTTCGCAGCCAAAGGAACTATTGTACTCTAATCGAATGTACGAAAGGCTGATGGATTTTTATCCAAATGCATCCGAAGCTGTTCAAATTTCGGCCAAAGCACAACACATTTGCCGATGGAAAATGCCCCGAGAATCCTATCCAATGGATCGAGTGGGCTATTTAAAATGGCGCGAAGATTTGAAAAAATTTCACGCTAAAACCACTGCTGAAATTTTAGAAAAAGCAGGATATTCCACAGCATTTATTGCACGGGTTTCTTTCCTTATCGAAAAAAAATTACTCAAAAAAGATATCGAAACACAACTCCTTGAAGATGTAATTTGTTTGGTGTTTATGGAATTTTATTTGGATCCTTTTGTTCAAAAACACGACCGAGAGAAAATGAAAAATATTATCTTGAAAACCTGGAATAAAATGTCTAAAAAAGGACAACAGGAAGCCCTAAAAATAAAATTTAGCGCTGAAAATTTCGATTTGATAAAAGAAGCGCTTGGTTTGTAAATCGACATGCTTATGAAAAACAGAGCCACAGCATCTGTTGACAAAGACACCTTCAAAAATCTAAGACGATTCTATCTATTTGCCTTATTGACTATTGTGGTTACGGTTCTGTTAAGTCAACTTCTAATTCAGTCCAACCTCAACCGTCAGTTGAGCGATTCTAAAATAATCAATATTTCGGGTAAACAAAGAATGCTGAGCCAGAAATTGACAAAATAAATTTTAATTTTGGGATTTATTGCTGATCCCAATACTAAAACCACGAACATTTAGCAGAAGTTGGATTGATACACATGAACGGTCGTTTGTACGATCCTGTTTTACGTTCTTTTTTAATGCCAGATAATTTTATCCAGCAACCGGAGAATACCCAAAATTACAACCGCTATGCCTATGTGTTGAACAACCCATTAATGTATACCGATCCTAGTGGGGAAATAATTCCTTTTTTGGTTGCAGTTGCTATTGGCGCAGCTGTTTCTGCTACCGTTTATACTTTAACTGCTCTAATGAGCGATGTACCTTTTAGTGTTGGTGGCTTGCTAAAAGCCACTTTTATAGGAGCAGCTAGTGCAGCAGTAACTTTTGGTATAGGTAGTGCTTCTACAGCATTGTTTACTAATTTCTTTTCAAAAGCAGCTTTTCAAGCTGTTGCTCATGGCACTTTTCAAGGAACAGTGACGGCTATAAGTGGTGGAAAGTTTTGGTCTGGTTTTGCAGCCGGAGCACTTAGTAGTATCGCGAGTAGTTTGTATAGCGGTGGACTGGATATGCAAATAAAAACTGCACATTAAGTTAAGCTACATTTTTGTAATTAATTTGATTGTTAAATTCTTCAATAGTTGCATAATTTAAAGCAGAATGTCTCCTTTTTCTGTTGTACCAAATTTCAATGTATTCAAAGATTTCCAGTTTCATTTGTTCTTTTGAAATCAGTTTGTTTCCATAAATCAATTCCGTTTTCAAGGATTTAAAAAAGCTTTCCGCTACTGCATTATCCCAACAATTTCCTTTGCGACTCATACTGCGGGTTATTTTTTTATAGGAATCAAGAACATTTACAAACTTTTTGCTAGCATATTGAACACCTCTGTCGGAATGAAAAATCAAACCTTCCTCAATATTTCGGTTTTTAACGGCCATTTTCCAAGCTCCAAGCGTAGTTTCATCTGTACTCATTCCATCGCTCAAACTCCAACCTATAATTTTTCGGTCGTATAAATCCATAATAGTTGTCAGGTATACAAATCCCTCTTTAGTTTGAATATAGGTGATATCAGAAACCCAAACTTTTGAAGGCATTTTGACAACAAACTCCCTA
>NZ_RYDI01000011.1:0-111633 GCF_003970335.1 Flavobacterium sp. LS1P28
CTTTCTCCTGTAAATTTTTCCATACTTTAAATATACATAAAAATCATAAGTATTTATCGGAACACCTCAAAAATTTTAATATTTGTTTAGAATAATTCAGGTATAGTAAATTAAGATGTTACAATAGTGTAGGAATTCTTTTTTTATTTTTAATGGCCAGTCGCACTAAGATAATTCCGCTGGTTACCATTAAGGGTAAAACTATTATTAAATGTGCTTTGTTGATTATCAAAAAGAAATAGAGTACAACGGAGAGCAGATTAAATAAAACCAAATTATAGATCCCTTTTTGGCTCTTTTTCCAATAAAAATACAATAACCCTATTAAGGTTGGGTTAAACAACAAAATATTGTAGTTGTAACCCAGCTCAAGATGATCTGAATAAAACCCAATAAACGTAAAGAATAGTCCTATTGTTGCCATTAGAATAAGGTACAACAAATTGATACCCTTTTTGTTTATAAAAATGATTAGAGCAAGCAGTAAAAAATAGGTATACGGATTGTTCCACCAAGAGAAGGGAACTTCATTTTTGAATTCGATTATGGTTTTGTTTTCCGGTGCCAGCGGTCGGTTTTGAAAAAAAACTTTTTTTAGGCTTTTTTGCAATTCAAAGGGAAGAAATAATTGCGTGCCTAATTGATCTACTTTTTTTCCAAAAATGATACTTGTTCCTAGTTTCTCATAAAAATGACCGTCAAAATACGGATACAAAATAGTTCTGTAGGTGAGGTCAGTATCAGCATTTTTTACAATAGCGGTTGTGTCTAGTGTTTTGTTGATAATGGCAACAACCATAGAGGTGCAGTTTTTATCGATAAACTTATAGGTGTAATAACTTTCTCCTGATGCTAAGGATGTATTGAGGTTGTCAAACAGTTTTTGTTTTAAATGTTTAGGAATATTCAGCTCCTGCTCATAAACAGATCTTCTTTCGTACTGATATTGATTGATGAAATCTGGATAGGAATTTGCTACAGCAAAATACTGTAGGTCTCCTTTTATAAATTTCATCACGAAATTAGGGGTGTTAAAATCAAAAGCTCCATAATTATATACCACATCAATTGCATTTATTGTATCCTGAACGCGAATTGCCGTGTGGCCAAAAAGAGAATACGATTCATTGCCTGTTCCACAGGTTAGTACACTGACCTTCGTGTTTTTTGATAATTGGATGTTTTGTCCAAAACTACACGGTGCCGTTAAAAATAAAAACAGGAAGAAAATTATTTTTTTGAAAGAAGAGGTTTGCATTCGTTAGCTTTTAAAGGGTAATAGGGCGCTTATGTATTTAAAAAATAAATTTGCGTCCGCATTGATTGTATTTGTTTTCCAAAGATACTCAAAGAAACAAAAATGAAGCAGAAAGTTTGGTGGTTAAAATCAGAATTCATGTTTTCTAACGTATCGTGAACTTTTAAAAAATGGAATCATAATCCACAGCATTATTTGATTATAAAGGTTCTGTTAAATTAATTTCGGAACATTCCCAAATCTACTTTCACTGAAAAAATATTTGAGTATAAAGCGGTACTTTGATTGCCTAAATCGGTCAATGCATAGTCAATCTGAATGCCTTTGTATTTAAATCCCAAGCCAATATTAGGTTGGAAACCTACTCTTTCCGTCTGATCTAATTGCTGTACATTCTGAAAATTACCCACTCCGGCACGAACGAAGACCAAATCAGTGTAGCCAAATTCCAGTCCTAAAGCGGGATCAATACTTATAAAATTAGTTGCAATTAAATCATTGGTTCTGGCAAAGCGCATATTCACATTGGCTGCAGCCTGAATGCTGTAATCATACCGAATGATGAACCTTTTAGCAAGTCCCAATTGTGCTTTTGGGGCAGTAATTTCAGTGCTTTCCGGTAATTCTTGGTTTTCTTCAGGAATGGCACCAGCAATTTTTTTATATTCGTCTTCGTCAATATTCCACACGTTATACGTCGTTGTAATGTCGCGGAGCATTAGCCCAAATTGCCAGTTGTTTTTTTCGAATTGGATTCCGGCATCAAAACCAAATCCCCATGAATTAGCAAATTTCCCGATGATTCGGCGAATCACTTTAGCGCTTATACCATATTGAAATCCGGGAACGGGTAGTTTTCTGGCATAGGAAAAGGTAAATCCATAATCAGCCGTAGAGAAAAGACTGATTCGGTTGTAGTCAATATTACCCTGACTATCGATTAATTCAGTGGTGTTTAATATATCATCAACTCCAAAACGTATTAATGAAATGCCCCAAGCACTGTGATCATCAATTGGGCTGGCGTAGGCCAAGTAATCGTATTGGGCAATATTTGCAAAATAATTAGCATGCATTACTGAAACCTGATGGTCTTCCAGATGAATCAGGCCAGCGGGATTCCAATATCCTGAATTGACATCTCTGGTTGAAGCCACGACAGTATTTGACATGCCCAATGCAGCCGCATCAACCCCGATATTCATGAATTCATTGGAGTATTTTCTATCCGCTTGGCCATACGTGAGGGTGCTTGCCAAGAGGATTGCTACTAAAAAGCTTTTTTTTAAGGGCATCATTTTTACGAACTAAAAGTCTGTTTAATTTTCATCAAAAATATAATTTTTTACTGAGGTTATTTGATTTTGCTGCTGAATTTAGTATTGTGGATCAATTTAGTGTGGATTAGTCCTGAATTTATTGGATCTTCTAGTTTCTTGAGCTAAAAAATTTATGGGTAACAATGGTCGTAAAGAATTAAATTAACACGCGGATAGTACTTGAAAAGTTTGTTTTTATTCATTTTTTTAGAATCATAGTAAATTACAAAAGGAAGAATACCTTTTTTACAGCTGTTGTTTGAATTATTTGCACATAATTTAGAAATGCCCCTTTCAGAGTTTTGAGTCCTTAAAAAGCTACTTGGCTGTAGCGGTTTAAATCTCTATTACAAAACGTACTTTTCATTCACTTATTATGTTAAATTTGCCATCTTTGTGTACTTAAACTTTATTATGATGACTATTAAAAAGCATATCCCGAATTTAATTACGTTACTGAATCTTTTTTGTGGGTGCATTGCGCTGGTATTTGCTTTTAATAAAGATTTTGAAATGGCCTTTTATTTTGTTTGTCTGGGTATATTTTTGGACTTTTTTGATGGTTTTTTTGCCCGATTATTCAGGGTGTCAAGTCCGCTTGGCTTGCAGTTGGATTCTTTGGCAGATATGGTGACCAGCGGAGTTGTCCCGGGTTTAGTGATGTTTCAAATGATGATTAGTCATGCAACAACAGCACCAGCAGGTTATTTGCAGTTTTTCCCTTATTTGGGTTTTGTAATTGCGTTGGGCTCTTGTTATCGTTTGGCTAATTTTAATATCGATACCCGTCAAACAGATTCTTTTATTGGTTTGCCAACGCCTGCCAATGCACTGTTTATTCTGAGTCTGCCGTTGGTTTTGAAATATACCGATTCTATATTTATTGTTGAACTATTGACCAACCCATGGTTTTTATTAGTGCTAACCGTATTGAGCGCCTTTATGCTAAATGCGGAAATTCCGTTATTTTCTCTGAAAATCAAGAAGTTCAGTTTCAAAGAAAACACCCTTCAAATTGTCTTTTTGATCTGTGCTTTTCTATTGTTGGTTTTCTTTCGCTATTTAGGAATTCCATTACTGATACTGTTTTATGTTTTACTGTCGGTTTTGAATAATAAAGTAGTCAAAAAGTAATTTTTGAATGAGAAAACAAACCGTACGAAGAAAAACTACCCTTGTCCGTAAACATAAGAAGAAAGCAACTGTTTTCTCCGGAAAGTTTTTACGCTATTCTATTGGTACTCTTTTAGTAGCACTGATGGCTGCTGTTGGATATCATTATAGAGATGGTTTAGCGTATTATTTTAGTTTTAAATCGGATAAAATTCTACAAGAAGAAACTGAAGCCAAGCGCATTTCTGATGTTCGAAATTTTCAGGTTTTAGAAAAACACGAAAGAAAAAGTATCGGTTTAGATGTTTCAGAATACCAAGGTAAAATCAGATGGACTTATGTGGATACTTTAGAAAATAAATATCCACTACATTTTGTGTTTATTCGCGCTACGGTTGGGAAAGACCGGAAAGACCGAAATTTTGAGCGGAACTGGCTGGGTGCCAAAGAAAATAAAATGATTAGAGGCGCCTATCATTATTATCGTCCTAACGAAAATTCAATTGAACAAGCCCAACTTTTTATCAAAACCGTCACCCTTCAAAAGGGAGATTTACCGCCAGTTTTGGATATTGAAAAATTACCTAAAAACCAGTCGATTGAAAATCTTAAATTAGGCTTGAAAAGGTGGTTAAATGCTGTAGAATCCCATTACGGGGTGAGGCCTATTATCTATACCGGCGAGCGCTATTACGATGATTTTTTGAAAGAGGAATTCGGCGATTATCTTTTTTGGATAGCCAATTATAATTTTTACAGGGAGGAAATAGCCAAAGACTGGTTGTTTTGGCAATTTACGGAGAAAGCTTCTGTTCCAGGAATAAATGGCAATGTAGATGTCAATATTTACAATGGAGATTTGGAGCAGTTGCGGTATATTACCGTGGAGTAGTTTTTTTTTAATGAGAAGTGGTCAGTGAGAAGTGTTCAGTATTCAGTGATCAGTATTCAGTAGTCAGTGAGCAGTAGTTAATAAGCAGTGTTCAGTGAATAGTGAAAAATAAATTAGTGAAAGGTTTTAGCTTCTGATTTGCAACTCTTACGATTTTAGAGTAAAATAAGTTATTGAATTTTTACTTTAGTTATTTTTCAATACTGTATCTATTTCGATTTTTAATTTTGGTAAGTGATTGGTAAGTATAGCCCAAATAGTTTCATCGGATATGTTATCGTAGGTATGAATTACTTGGTTTCTTAATCCAACGATTGCGGTTGCATCAGTAATTTTGGAAGTAAAAGAACTGTCAGTTTTTAATATTCTATTTATGGCTTCTCCAATGATTTCAAGATTCCGTTCTACGGCTCTTTTTCTCATTATGTTTTTTCTGTATTCAAAAAAATCCATCTTTTCATCTATAAAATAACTGTTTATTTCATCAATAGACACTTGGACATCATAAAGCCGTTTTAGGATTTTTTTATCCATAAATTAATTGTTTGTTTTCTTCAATAGAACTAATTAAGTAGGGGTTTTTTAAAGTTTGTTCTTCTACTAAATCAATTTCTCTTTGCAGTAAATGTTTAAGTTTAGTTTTAAGATCAATGTAGTTTAAGAAGTATAATTTAAGGTCAAAAGATTTAAATTTCACTAAGAAATCAATGTCACTTTTTTCATTAAAAGAAGAAGTTGTTGCAGAACCAAAAAGATATAACTTTTCTACATTATGTGTTTCACATAAATTTTTAATTGTTTCTTTATTTAGGCTTATTAGATTCATATATCAAAGATATAGATTTTTTCTTATATGTTGTGAGTTTCTGAAAAGGTCGCAGGTCAAACGCATTAAAATTGAACCACATAGAAGCATAGAATTTAATTTAATTTTTGATTTAAATCTGTTACGAACAGTCGAAATTTAGGTGACATAGAAAAAAAGCCACTGCTTTTTTTTCTATTGTGAACTCTTATCACCATCAATTTTTTTTTTCACAGGAATAAATACTATGCTTCTATGTGGTTTGACTTAAATTTATTTTAATGCGTCTGATTGGAGGTTGTTTTAGCAATTCACTGAAAAGGCATCAGTTCCGGGGATAAAAGGGAATGTCGATTTTAATATTTATAGTGGAGATTTGCAACAGTTGCGCTATATTGCTGTGGAATAAATTATTGCTATTTTAGGATAGAAAAGGTCACAAAGGCAAAAAATAATAGGGCTCCAATCAAAAAAAGTACTGATTTAGGATTGGCAAAATTTATTGTGTTGCCCATCCAAGCATTTTTTTTAGGGGGTAAAATACGTTTATCTCCTTTGTTGTAATAAAACACTCCCCAAATCCAGTTGTCGGGATCTTTACTCCATTTCTCTAATGTCTCTTGACTTGGGTTGTCTTGATCTACCATTTTTGTAAATTTTAGGTTTAAATAAAAAATTATGAAATAGTAATTTTATAACCAAGCTTCTGATCACTTAAGAATTGATCACTTTTTAAAATTCCAATTTTTTCTTTCTCAACTCGAAATTTTGCCCCAGATACACACGACGTACCATTTCATCCTCAACTAATTCTTCTGGAATTCCGGCTTTAAGGATGCCACCTTCAAACATCAGGTAGGTTTTATCAGTGATGGCTAAGGTTTCCTGAACGTTGTGATCTGTAATAAGAATTCCGATATTTTTATTTTTTAATTGCGCTACAATTCGCTGAATGTCTTCAACGGCAACAGGATCGACACCGGCAAATGGTTCATCTAATAAAATGAATTTTGGATCTGTAGCCAGACAACGGGCTATTTCAGTTCTGCGGCGTTCACCGCCGGAAAGTAAATCCCCACGATTGGTTCTAATGTGTTCTAAACTAAACTCATCAATTAAACTTTCCATTTTTGCTTCTTGTTCCGCTTTGGATAATTTTGTCAATTGCAAAACACTTAATATATTGTCTTCGATGCTTAATTTTCTAAAAACGGAAGCTTCTTGAGCTAAATAACCAATTCCCTGCTGTGCTCTTTTATACATCGGGTAATCTGTGATGTTCAAATCATCTAGGAATATATTTCCGGAATTGGGTTTTACTAATCCCACAATCATGTAAAATGAAGTTGTCTTTCCGGCACCGTTAGGCCCCAAGAGTCCAACGATTTCGCCTTGATTTACCTCTACCGAAATGCCTTTGACAACACTGCGTCCTTTGTAGGTTTTGATTAGATTTTCGGCTCGTAATTTCATTTTTTTTGGTTTAATCGTTTAACGCATCAATCGTTTAATTGTTTAATCGTCAAATAAACGAATAAACAATTAAACGATAGAACTTCTTAACAAATTATTTTGTTGCGGTTTCCTCCAGTGCTTCCCAGAACTCATAGGCTCTGCGCAAATGAGGCACAACAATAGTTCCGCCAACAAGTGTAGCAATTCCCATCGCCTCCATCATTTCTTCTTTGGTGACACCTTCTTTGAAGCTCGTCTCCAAATGGTATTTTACGCAATCATCGCAGCGTAAAACGGCTGAAGCAACAAGGCCTAAAAGCTCTTTTGTTTTTACGTCCAAAGCACCTGGAGCATACGCATTGGTATCCAAATTAAAAATTCGCTTTACAATTTTATTATTGTCTGCCAATAATTTTTCGTTCATTTTCGAACGGTACTCGTTGAATTCATTTATGATATCAGCCATTTACTTTTTTTTGATTTTTTACAACTATTTTCGATATTAAGATACTTGCTTCATAGATTAACAACATCGGGATGGTTACAATTATTTGACTCACCACATCCGGAGGCGTTACAATTGCCGCTACTATAAGGATGATGACTACGGCATATTTCCAGTATTTCCTCAAAAATTCAGGGGTTACCAAGCCTAATTTAGTCAGGAAATAGATAATTATTGGTAATTCAAAAAATAATCCGCAAGCGATAACACTGGTTTTTACCATCCCAATGTAGGAATCAACGCTAAACTGATTTTTTACTACATCACTTATGGTAAATGTAGCAAAAAAGTTCATCGACATGGGGACAATTACGAAATAACCAAAAAGGACACCCATGAAAAAGAGCAAGGAGGAGGTGATCACAAAAAGCTTTGCGTGTTTTTTTTCGGTTTCATACAATGCTGGGCTTATAAATTTCCAGATTTCCCATAATACAAAAGGAAATCCCAATATAAAACCGGCAGTGATACAGGTCCAGATCAATACATTGATCTGCCCTTCCATATTGGTGTTTTGAATGATAAAAGCCATTTCGGTTACGCAAATACTATCAGCAAAACCCAAATAATGTGATAAATCACAAAAAGCACGGTAGGTAATAAAATTTGGATTGGTTGGTCCAAAGATGATAACGTCAAAAATATAGTCACTGATAAAAAATGTAACAGTGGCCAGGATTAATATAGCCACAGTACTTCGAACTAATAACCATCTTAATTCTTCAAGATGATCTAAAAAGGACATTTCGTTTAAGTTTTTCTTTGCCATTATAGTATTCCTTCTTTTAAAATGTCGTGTATATGTAAAACTCCTTTGTATTCGCCATGATCAACCACTACTAATTGGGTGATAGAAAAATCTTCCATTATGTTGAATGCCTCAACTACCATAGCTTCCGAAGAAGTCATTTTTGGGTTTTTTGTCATAATATCTTTTGCGGTTAAATCAGTGAAATTATCTCGTTCATTGAGCATTCTTCTTATATCTCCGTCCGTAATGATTCCGATTACCTTATGCTGATCTACAACTGCAGTGACGCCAAGACGCTTTTCTGAAATTTCGAAAATAACTTTCTTGATTGAAGCATCCGGAGTAACCATCGGTTTGAGACTGTGCTCTAACATATCTTTCACTTTGAGCAATAATTTTTTTCCTAATGCGCCCCCAGGATGGTAGACTGCAAAATCTTCCGGTTTGAAATCGCGCATTTCCATCAGGCAAACCGCAAGTGCATCTCCCATGACAAGTTGTGCGGTAGTGCTGTTTGTAGGCGCAAGATTGTTTGGACAGGCTTCGGAGGTGACGGTAGTATTCAATACAAAATCAGATCCTTTGGCAAGAAAAGAGGACGTATTTCCAGTAATGGCAATCAAGGTATTGCCAAAACGCTTCAATAACGGAACCAGTACTTTTATCTCCGGACTGTTGCCGCTTTTCGAAATACAAATAATCACATCGTCATTTTGTATCATTCCTAAATCACCATGAATGGCTTCGGAGGCATGAAGAAACAACGACGGAGTTCCGGTAGAGTTAAAAGTAGCCACCATTTTTTGGGCAATAATAGCGCTTTTTCCTATCCCTGTTACTACTAGTCTTCCGGCAGTATTATAGATGCTTTGTGTGGCACTAATAAAGTTTTCATCCAGAAAATCAGCGAGTTTTGCAATGGATTGGCTTTCCGATAAAATAGTTTTTTTGGCACTGGCCAATATATTTTCTGTAGTTATCAAAACTGAATAATTAAAATTTGTGTGTGTAAAAGAAATTTGTACCTTTAGATGATGCAAATTTATACAAAATACCACATAATAAAGAATGAATTCAAACGAAATTGAAATACACAAAGAATTAAAGAAATATTTTGGCTTCAGCCAATTTAAGGGATTGCAAGAACAAGTCATAAAAAGTCTGTTGAATAAGCAGAACACTTTTGTGATAATGCCAACTGGTGGGGGAAAATCACTTTGCTACCAGCTGCCAGCTTTAATTCAGGAAGGAACTGCAATAGTAGTATCGCCTTTAATCGCTTTGATGAAAAATCAAGTTGATGCCATTCGAAGTTTATCCTCAGAAAACGGGATTGCTCATGTTTTAAATTCCTCCCTGACCAAAACTGAAATTGCGCAAGTAAAAAAGGATATTACCTCTGGATTGACTAAGCTTTTGTACGTTGCGCCAGAATCGTTGACAAAGGAAGAATATGTCAATTTTCTAAAAACCGTACCCATTTCTTTCGTAGCCATAGATGAGGCTCATTGTATCTCAGAGTGGGGACATGATTTTAGACCAGAATACCGGAACCTGAAACACATCATAAAACAACTGGGTGATTTATCTATTATAGGACTAACGGCTACTGCTACTCCTAAAGTACAGGAAGACATTCTCAAAAACTTGGATATGTGTGATGCTACCACTTTTAAGGCATCCTTCAATAGACCCAATTTGTATTATGAAGTCCGTACTAAAACAAAAAATATTGAATCGGATATTATTCGGTTCATCAAACAGCATAAAGGCAAATCGGGTATTATTTATTGCCTGAGCCGTAAAAAAGTCGAGGCTATTGCCGAGGTGTTGCAAGTCAACGGGATAAGTGCCGTGCCATATCATGCGGGATTAGATGCTAAAACCCGTGCAAAACATCAGGACATGTTCCTTATGGAGGATGTCGATGTCGTAGTGGCCACCATCGCTTTTGGGATGGGAATAGACAAGCCGGATGTGCGTTTTGTAATTCACCATGATATTCCTAAATCATTAGAAAGCTACTATCAGGAAACAGGACGTGCCGGTCGAGATGGTGGTGAAGGCCATTGCTTGGCATATTACTCCTATAAAGATGTCGAGAAATTAGAAAAATTCATGTCCGGGAAACCCGTTGCAGAACAGGAAATTGGATTTGCTTTATTACAGGAGGTTGTGGCTTACGCCGAAACTTCGATGTCCAGAAGAAAGTTTCTGTTGCATTACTTTGGAGAAGAATTTGACGATGTCACGGGCGAAGGAGCAGATATGGATGACAACGTTAGAAATCCAAAAACAAAAACAGAAGCTAAAGCGGAAGTAGTACAACTGCTGGAAGTGGTGCGTGATACCAAACATTTATACAAATCAAAAGAAGTTGTTTTTACCTTGATTGGTCGTGTCAATGCAGTGATCAAGGCGCATAGAACGGATGCGCAGTCTTTTTTTGGATGCGGTTCAAAACACGATGAAAAATATTGGATGGCCTTGCTGCGACAGGTTTTGGTAGCTGGCTATTTATCAAAAGATATAGAAACCTATGGCATTGTCAAAATTACCGGCAAAGGACTGGATTTTATAAAAAAACCAAAATCCTTTATGATGTCGGAAGATCATCAATACAATGAGTCAGTCGATGAGGCTATTGTAACCGCATCAAAATCTACCGGAGTTGCAGATGAAATTTTGATGGGTATGTTGCGGGATTTGCGTAAAAAAGTAGCTAAAAAAGTTGGCGTTCCACCATTTGTGGTTTTTCAGGATCCATCACTAGAAGATATGGCTTTGAAATATCCGGTTTCTCAAGAAGAATTGATTAATATTCATGGGGTTGGAGAAGGAAAAGCCAAAAAATATGGAAAGGAATTTCTGGAATTAATCAGCCGCTATGTTGTAGAAAATGACATTACGCGTCCGGAAGATCTTGTCGTAAAATCGACAGGAGTCAATTCAGTAAATAAACTCTATATCATTCAGAATATTGACAGAAAATTATCGCTCGATGATATTGCTTCCGCAAAAGGGATTAAGATGGATGTTTTAATAAAAGAGATGGAACAAATTGTGTATTCCGGTACCAAGCTGAACATAAAATATTGGATTGACGACATGCTTGACGATGAACAACAAGAAGAAATTCACGAGTATTTCATGGAATCCGAATCGGATAATATTGAAGCCGCGCTCAAGGAATTTGACGGTGAATATGATCTTTGTGAATTGCGTCTGATGCGAATAAAATTCATTAGCGAAGTGGCGAATTAAAATAATTTTATGAAGTTTTTAAAAGTGTTTTTTGCTTTTTTAGTATCAGTCAGCTCATTTGCAACAGGTCAGGTTCTAGATTGTTTAATTATCGAAAAAGATACTTTAGCCATACAATCAAATCCTTTAGAAGGGTATTTTAAAGATCATCCAATTCCAGAAAAATTAATAAATAACCTTTCCAGTGCCAATTGGAGAGGTTATGTTGCTTATTTTAAATTTATAGATGGAAAATTTGTTGTTGAAAATATTTATAAAGAAGATTATAAAGAAAATAGCAACGGTAAGACTGATTATTTTCTGACCTCTATTTATAAAGATGTTTTTGGGACAAATGTTACTTTTGAATGCAATTATTATTCGGGTTTATTAATATGTCCTTCAGGAAAAATAGTGCAATATGTCCATATGGGGTATAGTTCTCTTTTTGAAAACTACAATCTTATAGAAATAAAAAACGGAATCAATCTCAAATCCAAAAAATTGACTGCGGGAGAGTTTTATCAATTTAGAAGAGATTATTTTAAATACTTTAAACATACCGAAGAATATAAAATAAAGGCTAACGATTTTAAAGAAATATCGATGCAGTCCAATCTTTCTAGCGGGTCTTTTTTTATAGAGAATCCAGGTTTAGGAAGAAAAAACGAATCACTTAAGAAAAAAGAAGCCGAGTTTAAAGCGGATAAGCAAGTTGATGCTTTTCTGTTTGCTTTTTTAAATGATTATATGAAAACAATAGAAATTCCAACAAATTAATAGTTATGAAAAAAAGATACCCATTTTTTAAAATAGTTGCTTTGGCAGTATTTTCAGTTTTAATTTTGAGTTTTACAATCGATAAAAAAGAGCAAGACGAGAAGCTGGTTGGTATTTGGAAAGGTTTTGAAAAAGATGGGCAAATAGAAGGAATTGAAAAACATTGGATTCAACAAAGATTTACTGACGGCACTTATGTAATAATGTTTACATCAAAGGAAGACTGTGAAGTCGAGACTTTTACCGAAAAAGGGAAATGGTGGACCGAAGAGGGTAAATTTTACGAGTCTTCAGAAAGTACTAACGATATAGATGTTTATAATTATGAAGTCAAAAATGATGAAGTCGTTGAATTTAAAAGTATACGGCTGTCTGGGGAAAACAATGATACCTATATATTTAGTGATTACAAACTTGATTTAAAGTGATGTAAGGTTCTATGATTAGGCTTAAATTTTGATAACAACCGTTGTTTTGATTTTTTTGTACATTTAGACCTTCGGCTTTATGACTTTAGACTGTAAATAATTCTCCACGATGCGGTTTCAAAGCATCTCGTACCTGAATCATGTTTTCATCGGTGACCACCATAAAAGCAATGGCAAGCATTTCGCTTTGGATTTCGAACCCAGTGATATTCAATGGCAATTTTTCAATAGCGATGTATTCTTTTAAATGGATTTCATGGTGTTCGGCAGTTTTTGCGGAAGCTGGCCCACGGAAATCCCATATCAATTTTATTTTTCTGGACATTTTTCCTTAAGATTAATCGGTTAATGGTTTAACTGGGTAACTGTTTTAGCATACAAAGTTACAACCTCTAATTCGAAAACTAGTCAATTTTAAAAATTGAAAACGGATTCTGTTTTCTACAAGAAGAAGTCAGTACAAAATACTACTTTTGTACGTGGATTATTTTTGACATTTTAAAAGTCAAATAATCTGAAAATCGAATAATCTAAAAAAATGCCTCAAGAACTCTTATTACAAGTATCCCCGGAAATTGCAGCAAATGATGTGCTGCTAAAAAATCATTTGTCAAAACAAATTACCGTTTCTGTAACTGAAATTCAACATATTTCTATTTTAAAGAGGTCGATCGATGCCCGTCAAAAAGCCATTAAAATCAATCTTAAAGTTGTGATTTTTTTAAAAGGAGAGCCTTTTCAAGAGCAAAAAATACAACTTCCGGAGTATAAAAATGTTTCCTCAGCTCAAGAAGTACTTGTTGTTGGTGCCGGACCCGCCGGACTTTTTGCTGCTTTGCAATTGATCGAGTTAGGGTTAAGGCCTATAGTTATCGAGCGCGGAAAAGACGTTAGGGGCAGACGAAGAGATTTAAAAGCCATCAATCTCGATCATGTCGTCAATGAAGATTCCAATTATTGTTTTGGCGAAGGCGGTGCCGGAACCTATTCGGACGGGAAGTTGTATACGCGTTCTAAAAAAAGAGGTGATGTAACGCGTGTCTTGGAGTTGTTTGTCGCTTTTGGAGCCTCTGAATATATTCTGATTGAGGCGCATCCGCATATTGGAACAAATAAATTACCTCAGATTATTCAGGACATTCGAGAGAAAATCATCGAATGTGGTGGACAGGTTTTATTTGAAACCCGATTGACCGATATTTTATTAAAAAATAATGAAGTTCAGGGTGTTGTTACTCAAAACGGCGACACCATTCTTGCCAATAAACTCATTTTGGCTACGGGACATTCAGCTCGTGATATTTTCGAATTGTTAGACCGAAAAAAGATTTTTATCGAGGCCAAACCTTTTGCCTTGGGCGTGCGGGCAGAACATCCGCAATCTTTGATTGACAGCATTCAGTACAGTTGTGATTACCGTGGGGAGTTTTTACCTCCCGCTCCGTATTCTATTGTGAAACAAGTAGGAGGCCGGGGAATGTATTCCTTTTGTATGTGTCCTGGCGGCGTGATTGCTCCTTGCGCCACGAGTCCCGGCGAAGTGGTTACTAATGGTTGGTCCCCATCCAAAAGGGATCAGGCTACTGCTAATTCGGGAATTGTAATCGAATTGCAACTGGAGGATTTTAAACCTTTTGCTAAATTTGGTGCTTTGGCCGGAATGGAATTCCAAAAAAGTATCGAGCAACGCGCTTGGCATTTAGCTGGCGAAAGCCAAAAAGTGCCAGCACAACGCATGATTGATTTTACACAAAACCGAGTTTCATCGGATATTCCAAAAACATCGTATGTTCCCGGAACTACTTCGGTAGAAATGGGACAGGTTTTCCCCGATTTTTTAACGCAAATATTACGGGAAGGATTTACTGAATTTGGAAAATCAATGCGAGGTTATTTGACTAATGAAGCCGTGCTTCATGCGCCAGAATCCAGAACGTCATCCCCGGTGCGTATTCCCAGAGATCCCTTGACCTATGAACATGTTCAAATAAAAGGGCTGTATCCTTGTGGAGAAGGCGCAGGTTATGCAGGCGGAATTATTTCTGCCGCTATTGATGGCGAGAAATGTGCGTTGATGATTGGAGCGATTTTAAACCAAAAATAATCTGAATAGGAATTTAGGTTTTACTACAGATTTTCCAGCTTTGAAATAAACTTCACTAATTGCCACCAATATCAATTATTATTAATTGGCATTGGTGGCTTATACTTAGAATTGCAGCCGTGCCAACTTTAAGTTTTCCCACTAAATCTAACCAGTTTTTTATAGCGTTCTTTATTTCTACTTTCAATGAATTTGAAAAAGTTAAAAAAAAAGAATTAATCCCCAAAATAAAAGGGATATAATATTCAGATTTTTGGCTTATTTAGGAAGTTTAGTAGTTGATTAATTAATGTCAACAAGATGGGTATTATCTGTTTTTGACAGCAACGGCAATTTTTGAATCAGCCGTTCCATAATACAAGAACCATTGTTTTTTAAAGTAAACTAATCCTTCTACAAAACAAACCTCATTTACTTCGCCTGTTTTTTCATAAGGCTTGTCCGGATGAAGGAAATAACTATCCATTCGGTCTATTAATTTATAGGGCTTTTCTTTGTCAAATAGCGCCTGGCTTGCTGCATAAGTGAATTTAGGTAAACTTGAATCATTATAATTTTCGGCATTACTTCCGTTGTAAATCAGCACGATACCTTGCTTTTGAAGTAATGCAAAAGGACCGGGTTCTACTAAACGACTATCAAAATACCCCATTCTGGGATGTAAAACAGTAATCATTTTTTTGTTTTCATTATTTTCGGCTACTTCCCAATGGATGAGATCTTCAGAGGTTGCTATATACAAATCAGTATCCCCAAAATACATCCAGTATTTGCCTTTAATTTTTGTAGCTATGATTTTATCTTTGTATAATTTGCAAACTATAGCTCCGGATTTTGACCACAAGTCTTTGTATTTTTCTTCCCTTAATACTAAACCGTGTTTTGTCCATGTTTTTAAATCTTTTGAACTGGCTAAACAAAGACGCGCAGTTTTACCATCATAGGATGTGTAAGTCATAATGTAAGTCCCATTCTCGCTTTCTATAATTCTAGGATCTTCAACACCTCCTTTCCATTCGTATTGTTTCATCGTGTCGTTGTCCGGATAGAATATTGGTGTGGGTTGTTTTTTAAAGTGCAGTCCATCATCGCTGATAGCTAGGCCTAATCTTGATGTCATGTCTTTGTCTTGCGCTCTGTAGATGAGGTATACTTTTCCGTCTTTGACAATAGCGGATGGATTAAGAACATTTCGTTCTTCCCAGTGGACTTTTTTGTTGCTTATTGGAGATTGAAAAACAGGATGTAACTGTGGTTCTAAAATAGGGTTTAGGCTATCTACTTTTACAAAGTCGAGCATCGCCCAATCCTTACTTTTACTTTGTGATTTATAGATAGAATTACCGCCGCAACTCAGTAGGATAAATGCGAATATGAGCATGATGGTTAGTTTCATAATGGTTATATAAATATGGTTTTAAGTATTCTTGAAGGAGTTTATGATTCCTAGCGTTATTTAGTATTTATTTGTCTCCAATAGGTGTGAAAGAGTCTTGTACGGTAAAGTTGCATCTATTTTATTAAACAACAATTCTCTTTTTGAAGTTACTATGATTTTAATGCTTTTAAGATGTTTTTTTTACATGTATTATGCTCATAAGATGAAATTGTTTGGCTTATTTTTTTGTTACAAAAGGCAACCAATTCAAATAAAGCTCTCTGTTTCTTGATTTCAACCCGCAACTCATGGAAAGTTTTAACAGTATAGGAGTCAGACGTTTTTTATAAGACGAGGTTCTACGCCCTTTTTGGTATTTAAAATAGGTTTCAAGTGCTTTCATTTTACAGCTTTTTAGTTGGCAATTTTCCTAGAGATTTCTTTTGAATATGTTTAGTGTTTCCTTGACAGAATCAACTTTTAAGATGCAGACATAAATTTACTAAAAATCGTTAAAAAAAACAGGTTAAGTTGCTTTAAATAAATCATTTGAATATTATTTTTTTGAATCATACAAAGGTGTAAAAAAACCGAAAATTTCTTTTCGGTTGTAGTTTTAAAAACTTTTTAAAATTGTCTATTCAGGTACTAATTTATTTTTTAGCATTCATTTCCATATAATCTATAGTTAGGTCGGACATTGCTTTCATTCCTAATACAAAACTACCCTCGTCGATATAAAAATCGGGGGTATGATGTGAGGCTGTTTCGGCAGGATTTTTGCCTTTTGGCATTCCACCCAGGAAAAAGAAAAGTCCGGGAACTTTGTCTTGATAGTACGAAAAATCTTCGGCTCCAGTTGCTGCAGGAGTCAATACCACATTGTTTTTCCCCGCTACAGTTTCTAATGTAGGGAGCATTTTTTCAGTCAATATAGGATCGTTATAGGTAATCAGGGTTTGTTTAGTGATGATCACCTCGGCAGTAGCTCCGGCACTTTCTGCAATATTGGTGGTAATTTGTTTCAATCTATTATGGATCATTTCCTGAACTTGTTTGTCTAGGGTCCGAATCGTTCCTGCCATTTCAAGTTCTTCCGGTATAATATTACTTCTTACGCCAGATGTAATTTTTCCAACACTAACCACGGCCGCGGACTCCGTTAAATCTACATTGCGACTCACAATAGTTTGTAATCCCAATATTATTTGGGAAGCCGCAACAATAGGATCTACGGATTGCCATGGGCTGGCTCCGTGTGATTGTTTTCCTTTTATTTTTATCTTGAACCAGTCTGAGGAAGCCATCGCTCCTTTTGGACGGTAATTGATTTTGCCGACTTCGGTGTCTGCGCTAATGTGTAAGCCAAAAATCACATCTACTTTTGGATTTTCCAGAACGCCTTCTTTTACCATTAGTGCAGCTCCACCTTCTTCACCATCGGGAGCGCCTTCCTCAGCAGGTTGAAAAATGAATTTAACCGTTCCTTTTAATTCACTTTTGATAGCGGCCAGAATTTCAGCAGTTCCCATCAGCATGGCTATATGCGAATCATGTCCGCAAGCATGCATGACACCTACTTCCTGACCGTTGTATTCTCCCATTGCTTTTGAGGCAAAAGGAATGGCGACTCTTTCTGTTACAGGCAAGGCATCCATATCTGCCCTAAGTGCTACAACCGGACCGGGTTTTCCGCCTTTTAAAATTCCTACCACGCCAGTTTTGGCCACACCAGTTTGTACTTCCATGCCCAAAGAACGCAAATGTGTTGCTATTTTTTCGGCAGTTTTAAATTCTCTATTGCCTAATTCAGGGTTTTGGTGAAAGTCTCTCCGCCAGGTACTGACTTTAGATTCTAAGGAGGCTGCTTTTTGGGCAACCGTGGCTTTAAGAACGGAATTTTGTGCAGTAGCAAAAAAGGAGAAGGAGCATAAGCCAGCAAAAAGAATAATTTTTTTCATTAGTTGGTAGTGTAAAATTTGGTTGCTAAACAGCCTTTATTTTAGTTAAAAACACAGCTGTTTCGATTCTAAAGAAGGTCAGTTAGAAACAAATATAGCAAAATTATTTCGTCTGGCATTAATTTTAAATAGGGGTGTAAAGTGTCTTTTTTTTGAGTAGGATATAAAAAAACCGTCTTGTCATTTCAAACAAGACGGTATTCTTACTCTTTTATTTTTGTTTCTTCAATCGGTTTTTAAAAAGCTTTTCGAATTTCTCCATTTTAGGTTGAATTACCATTTGACAATAGGGTTGGTTCTTATTGTTGGCGTAGTAATTTTGATGGTAATCTTCTGCTTTGTAAAATTTAGTCAACGGTTCTAGTGTTGTTACTATCGGACTATCATAAATCTTGGCCTTTTTCATTGCGTTGATTATCGTTTGCGCTGATTTTTTTTGTGCTTCATTTTTATAAAAAATGGCGGAACGGTATTGTGTTCCTACATCGGCGCCCTGCCGGTTAAGTGTCGTTGGGTCATGTACCGTAAAAAAGACTTTGAAAATCTCATCTAGATTCGTTACGTTTTTGTCATAGGTAATTTTTACCACTTCCGCATAACCCGATCTTCCAGTTGACACATCTTCATAGGTAGGATTGGTATTTTTGCCGCCTGCATATCCTGAGATTACCGATTGTACTCCAATGAGATTCTCATAAACGGCCTCAACACACCAGTAACATCCACCGGCTAAAGTAATGGATTCAAGATTGGATTGCTTTGGTGTTTGACCTTGCGCAAACAAGCTACTGGTCGTTAAAATACATACTAAAAATAATTTTTTCATGTTATTTGGTATCAGGTATAAAGTCAAGTGCGATTGAATTCATGCAGTATCTTTTTTTGGTTGGTTCCGGCCCGTCATCAAAAAGATGACCTAAGTGACCGTCACATCTTCCGCAGAGCGCTTCAGTTCTTTCCATTCCCAGTGAATTATCGGTTTTATAAACCACACTGTTTTTATTGTCTTGTTCGAAAAAGCTTGGCCAGCCGCAAGTGCTGGAAAATTTGGCGCCGGAACGAAATAATTTGTTGCCACAGGCGGCACAATAATAAGTCCCCTTGTCATCTGTATTCCAGAATTTTCCTGTGAAAGGTCTTTCCGTATCCGCATTACGAGTTACTTCATAGACATCTTCGGGTAGAACTTTTTTCCATTCGGCATTACTTACTTTGAGTTTTGCAGTATCCGTATTGGAGTAATATGGGTTTCCAGGTTTTTCAATTGTGTTTTTCATTGTGACAGTTTTTTTTATAGGATCTTGTTTCTTTGTTGTTTGTGCACAGGCAGTGAACATGAATAAAGAGGTTAAAAATAATACACTTACGAATTGGTTTTTTGTTTTCATCTTTTTTTTATTTACAGTACAAATGTAAAGCGCTTTTTATTTTAAAATGTCGGCTACTTTGCAATTGAATTTTCTTTTATTTAAGTTTTTGATTCCTCTATATTTACGAAAAAAATAGCCTTTTAGTTTTGCGGGTCTTACCCACGCTAAATTGTAAATTAGAAGACTAATACAAAGAATATAAAATTAGAATATTAGGATATTCAACACTCGTTAAACTTTTCACAAATTCAAAAACGGTACAGATACCCGTTCTTTTTTTGTATTTTTGACCTAATTATAAATCCACATGTTAGAAGAAAATGTAATCTTAGTTAATGAAAATGATGAGCAGATAGGGCTGATGCCTAAGCTTGAAGCGCATGAAAAAGCAGTTCTGCATCGTGCCTTTTCAGTTTTTGTTCTAAACAGTACGAATGAAATCATGCTGCAGCAGCGGGCAGGTCAAAAATATCATTCCCCGTTATTGTGGACTAATACATGTTGCAGTCATCAACGCGAGGGAGAAACAAATATTCAGGCGGGAAACCGAAGGCTATTTGAGGAAATGGGTTTTAAAACAGAACTCAAAGAACTTTTTCATTTTATTTATAAAGCGCCGTTTGATAATGGCTTGACGGAGCATGAACTTGATCATGTGATGATTGGCTATTATAACGACGCACCGGTCATCAATCCGGAGGAAGTGGAAGACTGGAAATGGATGAAAATTGAGGATGTTAAAATGGATATGGAATTGCAGCCGGCCTTATACACCGTTTGGTTCAAAATAATTTTTGACGAGTTTTATTATTTTCTGGAAGAACATAAAAGCCCTTTGTCTCTGAACTCGAGCACAGATAACCCCTAATTTATACGTTTTATGAAAGTGACTATTTCACGAAAAGCCCATTTCAATGCGGCTCACAGATTGCATAGGAAAGATTGGACTTTTGAACAAAATGATGCCGTTTTTGGCAAGTGCAACAATCCAAATTTCCACGGGCATAACTATGAACTGATAGTAAGTGTGACTGGGGAAATTGATCCGGAAACGGGTTATGTAATGGATGTGAAATTTCTGAGTGATATTATTAAAGAGGAAGTTGAGCATCAGTTTGATCATAAAAATCTGAACTTGGATGTTCCGGAGTTTCAGGATTTGAATCCAACAGCTGAAAATATTGTAGTAGTCATTTGGAATAAAATTAGAAAAAGAATCAAGGCAGAGTTTAAATTAGAAGTGGTTTTATACGAAACACCTCGGAATTTTGTAACTTATAAAGGAGAATAATGGAGCTAAAAGTAGGAGATACTATTCCCCATTTCATGGCGAAAGACACCAATGGAACTGATTTTGACAGTGGAAACGTAGTAGGCCAAAAACCGCTTGTAATTTATTTTTATCCTAAAGATAATTCGCCTGGATGTACTGCGCAAGCCTGTAGTTTTAGGGATCAATACGAAGATTTTAAGGATTTGGGTGCAGAAGTGATAGGGATTAGCAGCGATAGCGTTGCCTCACATCAAAAATTCAGCAAACAATTCAAACTGCCTTTTATTCTCTTGTCCGATTCTGATAAAAAAATAAGAAAACTTTTTGGGGTTCCCTCTGGAATGTTCGGGTTGCTTCCGGGACGAGTGACTTATGTAACGGATAAAAACGGAGTAGTACAAATGATTTTTGACAGTATTCTGGCAACAAAACATATTCCTAAAGCACTTGAAGCCATTAAAAAATTAGTATAATCAATTACAAGATGTGATTTGCTACCTTTCTGATTGGAATTAATTTATACTTTTTTCGGTAGTTTAACGGACTCCTGTAAATGGAAACCTATTTTGGTAGAAAACAATATTGATTTGTTTACATTTGGGACTCAAAAAAAATAGTTACATGACATTTTATCCCTTACAGTTTAAACCCATTTTAAAAGAAAGAATCTGGGGTGGTGAAAAATTAAAAACAATACTTAATAAACCCATTGCCTCAACGCATATTGGCGAAAGTTGGGAGTTATCGACTGTAGCAGGAGATGTCAGTATTGTGGCTCACGGAGATTGGAAAGGCAGTGCATTGACAGATATTATTAATGAGTTTCCTGAGAAAATCCTAGGAACAGCGGTTTATAATCGCTTTGGAAAGCAATTTCCGTTGCTTTTTAAATATTTAGATGCCCGTCAAGATTTGTCTATTCAAGTACATCCTAATGATGCCTTAGCAAAAAAACGCCACAATTCTTTTGGTAAAACAGAGATGTGGTATATCATGCAAGCAGATGATGACGCCCGAATTATTGTAGGTTTCAAAGAAAAATCGAATCCCGAAGCCTATTTAGAAAACCTAAAAAATAAAACCCTGCTCTCTATTCTGGATGATATAAAGGTACAAGCAGGAGATGTTTTCTTTCTGGAAACCGGCACTGTTCACGCTATTGGTGCTGGATTAATGGTGGCCGAGATTCAACAAACTTCGGATATTACGTATCGATTGTATGATTTTGATCGAGTAGATACGAATGGGAATACCAGAGAATTGCATGTGGATTTGGCATTGGAAGCGATCAATTACAACACAGTTGAAACTAAAAAAGAATACTCTAAGAATAGCAATGAGTCTAATCCAGTGGTTGATTCTCCTTACTTTACCACTAACTTTATCCCGCTAGATGGAGCTATTTCAGTTTCTAAATCTGGAGAAAGCTTTACCGTATATATGTGTGTGGAAGGAGCATTTGAAATAGAATTTGACAATTCAAAACTAGAATATAAAAAGGGAGATACCGTTTTGATTCCTGCTGCCATGCATGCATTCATTATCAATGGAAAAGCTTCAATTTTAGAAATTTACATTTCATAGTCGGTAATAGAAAGATTATGTGTACTTTTGCAGACGCAAATTAAAATTCAAATTTTAAAAAAATAAAAATGGCAAACATTAAGAATTTAAAAAAAGACATCAACTACGTTTTAGGAGATATTATTGAAGCAGTTTACTTGTTCGAAATTTCTACAACAGGAAAACCAACAACAGAAACGAATGCTTTAATTGACGAAGCGATTGCTGCTTTTGACACTTTAATCACAAAGGTAAATGTTAAAAAAGTAGAAAATAAAAAAGCACACTTCAAACAAATTAATGTTGAATTGGAACAAACTGCTAATCAATTGATTGCTAAAATCAACGAATTGTAGTCAAAAAAAAAGCAAAAAAAGTTTGAATTTGTTTTGGAAAACAGAAATTCAGACCTATATTTGCACCCGTAATGAGTCGCCAGCGTAGCTCAGTTGGCTAGAGCAGCTGATTTGTAATCAGCAGGTCGTGGGTTCGAGTCCCTCCGCCGGCTCTTTGATAAAACCATCCCGTCTTAAGCGGGATGGTTTTTTGTTTTTGGGGACATGACAATTGATTCCTATTTAATGCTTTTCATAATTTTTTTTGTTAAATTTGGGTTCTAACAAAAAAACAAATACATATGGAAGAGCATTCAGTGATTGAAAGTTTCGAAATGAAACTTAGCGCCTCTGCTAAGGGCTTTTTGAAAGAAACCGCAAAGTGGGCCTATTTTTTGTCCATTCTTGGTTACATCGGAATTGGGTTTATTATTTTTGCCGCTTTATTCGCCGGAACGCTATTCTCTGCTATGGCTAAGGTGAATCCTGCTATGGGAATGATGGGATCTTCTTTTGGGTTTGTAATGGCTTTTGTATACTTTTTGATAGCCATTCTTTATTTTTTTCCAGTATATTACTTGAATAAGTTTGCTTCAAATGCCAAAGCAGCATTCCAAAACAATGATTCAGATGCCTTGACTACTTCGTTAGAATACCTAAAGTCACATTATAAATACATTGGAATTATGACTCTGGTTGTTTTCTCTCTTTATCTTTTACTATTTGTAGGAATGATTGTTGCTGGAATAACTTCTAGTGCGCTATAGTGTGTTTTTAGGTCCTTAAACTGCTTTTATTCAGTATGTTAATCGGACTGTAATTATAAAACAAAAAACCATCTTGCCTTAACAAGATGGTTTTTGTTTCATTTTTTTTTAGAACATAAATTATGAAAAAATACTACTCAGGATAGAATACGAGGAGGTTCTAATAGTACTTCTCTTAATTTGTATGATTATTGCTGTTTTTTGATTGTTGCTACATACTCTGTTAATTGCTTTCCATAAAGAGATTTTGCCACTTTAGGAGACATTGATTTTTGAATCGTATCTAAGTATTTTATGTTGATGTCGTAAATCTGGGATAAGGCAATATAAGGCGCCACTTCGTAGTCTCTGTTGTTTAGAGCGAAATTTGTGGCAAATAAGTATTTTCTTTTCAAGTTAGAATCCTGTTTTGCTCCTATGCTATCAATGGTTTTTATGTTTTGACTTTTTACTGCATTGAATTTTTTTTCTATTAAAGTAAGACTTTCATCGGTGAAGCGGCTGTTTATTTTTTTAAATTCTTCAAAGATTTCATTGTTTTTAGAACCTGTAATTGTAGCATCAGATAAGTAGCGATCTAAACTGGTTTCAATAGTTATTTTTCCCGGCTCAGCAAAGAAAGGCAGGTTGTTGTCCATGGAATTACTCACGCCTCTGTCTAGAAACAAGTATAGCATTTCAGGTGATTTTAGATCTAAGTGACTTTCAAAAACGGCGCTTCCGTCAATATGAATCGTGTCAATTGCAACCAGCATTGTATCAACGACTCTTTGGATGTATAAAGTTCCTTTTTTTAATCCTTTAATATTTCCGGTAATGTGTACATTCCCTCCAGGTTCCTCCTTATTACAGGACGATAAAAGGATTAAAGTGATAAATGCTAGAATAGTTTTTTTCATGTGAAGTTAAAATTTGTTTTTTAGGACATGGCATCGTCATTTTTTATGATTTGTCCTGATATCTCGGGATAGAATCCTGGCGATTTGATTAGTGTTTAGATTTTGGCGCAAAATAAAGAAAATTGTTGGAATGATTTTGCTAACACATTCAAATTTATCAAAAAAAATCCCAATTTATTTCTAAATTGAGATGTTCCTCATTAAATTATCAATTTAAGCTTTTAACCAGGCTTCTTTTAAAACGGTTTTGGACGTATCAGTGGCTTTAAGAACTTCTTTTTCTTCGTAAGGAAGTGTAACTTTTCCTTTGATTATTTGTTCTTTTCCATCCCGTTTTATCTTAATTGTGATTGTATCGTTCTCTTTCCAGTTTTGACTTTCAGCAATCATTTCATAAATATTGTCTAATGAATAAGGTTTTTCATTTATAGAGATGATGATGTCGCCTCCTTTTAGCTCTAAAGTGGTATAAAAATCGTTTAGTTCTATAGTTGGAATTACGATAATTTCCTTTGTTTGTTGGTTCACGGTTATGTACGGGGATTGTCCTTTTAAGAACACATTACCAGGTACTTTTGCCATAGCTTTTGTGATGCCTACTTTAGCTAAGTACGTTTCATACGGTATTGGTGTTGGTCCGGAAACATAAGTTGTTAAAAAAGTCCCTACTTCAGGGTAGGTAAATGAAGTTATTTTTGCAAAAAGGTCCTTGTCATTAAACGGTTTTGAAGCGCCATATTCATTTGATAACTTTTGCATCAAATCAAGAATTCCTCTTTCTCCGTTGCTTTTTTCTCTGATAATGATATCCAGACACATTCCAATAAGAGCTCCTTTTTCATATACGTTCAAGTATTGGGCTTTGTAAGGTTCAGTCAACACATTTGCGCTCATCGTTGTGAAAGGCATCGTGTCATTCATTGCATTTGCATGTGCAATTTTTTCAGACATACGCGTATAAAATTCCTCTTCTGTAATTAATCCTTGATTAATCTGAAAAAGATTGGCAAAATATTCCGTCACCCCTTCGTACAGCCATAAATGTTCTGACATTTTAGGCGTGTTGTAATCAAAATAGTGAATTTCTTTAGAATGAATGGTTAAAGGAGTTACGATATGAAAAAATTCATGCGAAACTACATCTTTCATTGATTGTACCAATTCTTCTTTTGGCATCATTTCCGGTAAAACCACTGTAGTGGCTGTAGGGTGTTCTAAGGCTCCAAATCCCTTTGCATCAGTATCTTTCATGCTTGATAAATACAACAAGACGGTATATTTTTTGGTAGCGTTTATTTTTCCTAAAAATGTTTTTTGAGCAGTCATCATGGTTTTCATCTGTGGAGTAATACTTTCAGCAGTTACTTTTCCGGTAGGCGAAAAAACACTGATCAATATTTCCATACCGTCTACAGTAAAAGTAGTGTAGTCCGGTTTAGCATACATAATTGGATTTTCAACTAATTGAGCATAACGAGCTGTTGTAAATACATCATTTGTAGTACTTGCGTCTTGATCTGTCATGGAAGTTGCTCCCCAAAGTGTTTCCGGATGGGCTATATTTACCGTATAAGCAAGGTCTTTTTTGTCTTGAAAATAGCCCACAAAACCATGCGTGTTTAGCATGAAATTGACTCCTGCATCTATATTTGTTCCGGCAGGAGAGAAAATATCATTCTTGCCAAAGCCGCTTCCCTTTTCAGTATCAAATGTGTCGTTAACCCAATAGGTTATTTTAGTGACAGTTTTGGCATTCTTGATATTCCAGGTGTTGTCATCCGTTTTGTTAACCGGAAGTATATTGCCCTTATTGTCAAAAGCTTTTAGATCTTCAATGTATTTTCCATAATCATCAATAGAGTAGGTGCCAGGGACAATTTTAGGAATGCTGTAAGTGACTTCATCAGTGCTAATTTTTGGTGCGGTAATCGTAACCATTACTTTGTCTTCTTTAACGTCATTTAAGTTGATTGCTACGTGTACTACATCGGTAATTGATTTTGAAACATTTGCTGAAGTGCCAACAGTTTTACAGCTCCAAAGAAGAGTAGCAAATGCTATTGCAAAAAATATTTTTTTCATTTGTATTGTTTTTTGTTTATTGTATAGGTCTTTTACAAGAGGGAATTGTTACCCCTTATAACGATTTTATAAAGCCAGTTATTGCTGTCACCACTTTTGGAGCAATGGGTAAGTCCGGATTAGAATAGGATTTCATATTTACAGAATCATCTCCATTTATCTCTTTGAAAATATGATTCATTTTCTCGATCAGAACTAGCTTTGCTTCCGGTTTGGCTTTTTTTAACAGTTCTGCTTCAGCAACTGACACCTGTAAATCTGCAGTTCCGTTTAGCAGTAGTACGGGTATTTTTAACTTTGCAATTTCAATTTGCGGATTGTATTTTATCCATGAAATCATATAGGGCTGGATGCTTGCTCTAAAAAGGGAAGCTAACATGGGGTTTTTTAACTCGAAAGTTTCTCCGTTTTTAAGAATGTCCAGGTTTTTCTGAACTTCTTCTTTGAGGTAAGGGGCTTGCTTTGCTATTTGTTCCACCAGAACGGCATCAATGGTTCTTCCGGCTCCAGCTAATGAAATAAAAGCATCCGCTTTGCCATTGGCAGCAATCATTCCTATTAAGGAACCTTCGCTGTGTCCGGCAATTATTATTTTGTTGTACTTTTTTTGATTTTTAAAAAACAGCAAAACGGTGGTTGCGTCAGTGATGAAATCATCAAAAGTAAGGGTAGCTTCATTTACCGTTCCACTCTTCATTTGAGCAAGGATTCTTTTATCATAGCTAAAGACGGCAATATCATTTTTAGTTAATTCTTCGGATAAATATTTCAGGGAATTATTGGGGAGTCCTTTTTGATTGCCGTCCCTGTCTGTAGGGCCTGAACCTGCAATAAGGATGACAAGATTCGTCTTTTTGTTTTGTTTTAAAGGAGAGTACAACGACCCATTTAACAATGGATTTATAGTAACTTCATCCTTATTAAAAGATTGAATTGCTGTTTTTGTTTGTGAATGGCAGAGTATTGAACACGAGATCAGGAGTACGAGTAGTAATTTTTTCATTTTATTTCGCATTTAATTCGTTTATTGTTTCTTCCGGATTTTCGACTTCAATAATTAGTTTATTGTAATAGGAATCTTTGAGTTCAACAATAATTGCATTTTTTTTATTGCAAACGTCCCAAAAGTTGCGTTTTCCTTTTTTGATATAAGTGCCAGCAGTTATAACCCATGGTAATTGGGTGCCTGGCATTTTCCAGCCGATCCAAAATGTAAATTCATCGTTGCTTTGATACGCTCGGATTATTTTATCTTTCGGTACACGAATCTTATTTTCGAAAGCCCAAAATGTATGACTTCCTAGAATATCAAAAATAAATTCGTTTTCGTTTGATGTTACTGAAACCATAAATGTATGAGTTGAGACTGCTGTTTTAAAACAGAAAACTCCCGAATATCAGGAGTTTTATTTTAATCTAGTTTGTTTTTTATGTAATATTTACCGTCTAAGTCTTCGTCAAAATCATCCACTTTTATGGGTTTTGGTTTTGGTTTATTTGCGGTAGCTTTCTTTTTCCACATTTCAAATTTTTCTGCCGGCATCTTCTTCTTCATTATCTCTAGGATCTCTTTTTCGGCCAAACCAAATTCTTTTTTAATGATTTCAAAAGGATTTTTTTCTTCTAAAGCCATTGTAACAAGTTTTTCTGTTTGCTCCCAGTTCAATTCTTTGCGGTTACTCTTTTTCATCACGTGAAAATTAATTCAAATAGGTGTTAATGATTATTAAATTAAATTTTTTAATTTCATTCAATATTAAGAAAAATTATAATTACTTTTTCTCAAAAGATGATTTTTTTTAATTTTTTTTCTTTAATGGCTGTTTTTGAAACGGTATTTTCAATAAATTTTTTAATGCATTGTGTTCCTCAGGATTAGGATGGGTATCAATTCCGTAAATAATTTCTTCTTTTAGAAGTGTCATAAATGTGCCAAATAACCGATCCCAGATTGAAAATATATTGCCATAATTACTATCGGTATAGGGCAAAACATGATGGTGGTGTACTTTGTGCATGTCTGGCGATACGATAAAATAGCTCATAATAGTATCTATTTTTTTAGGAAGTGAAATGTTAGCATGATTGAATTGCGTTGCTACTACAGATAATGTTTGGTATAGAAAAACCATCCACATGGGGCTTCCAATGATTAAAACACCCAAAGCGGTAAATGTAAATCGGATCACACTTTCTCCCGGATGGTGTCTATTGGCGGTTGTGGTGTCAATCCAGGTGTCTGTATGATGAATCAAATGAAAACGCCACAGGAACTTGGTTTTATGTTCGACTAGATGCACCAGATAAGCGCCTATTAAATCCAATAAAAGCAATCCAATAAGGGCGTAAAGCCATAGCGGTATTTCAGGAAGCCATTGTAAAATTCCAAAATTTGTAGCAATTGTCCAGTCAGCCGCTTTTAATAAAATAAAAGCTAGGCAAAAATTGACAGCAATAGTCGTGAAGGTCATAAAAATATTGATGCCGGCGTGATGCCATTTTTTATAGGTGAAGTTAAAAAGCGGAAAAGCATTTTCGATCAGCCAGAAAAAAGTGATTCCGCCCACAAGAATTAAACTTCGGTGTGACGATGGAATGGTAGAAAAATAAGTAATGATATCATTCATAATTCAGATATTTATTCCAAATTTAATAATTTTTTATGAAAGTAATTATTTGATTACCCGGAAAGTGCCATTTATTCTGGGGCCAATAGGTTTTGTGGTTTTTGGAATCTGGTGTTTCCAGAAATGTTGTGTCGTTCCTTTCATCAGCAACAAACTTCCATGTTCCAGTATGATAGTTTTTTTTAGGTCTTTATCTAAATTATGTTTGAGTTGAAAGGTTCGTTGGGCTCCAAAACTCAACGACGCAATTATGGGATTGATTCCTAATTCTTTTTCGTTGTCAGCATGCCAACCGTTGCTGTCTTTTCCGTCGCGATATTGGTTGAGTAAGACGGTTGTAAAAGTAGTATCAGCACTTTTTTCGACTTGAGATTTTAGCTTTTGCAAAAGCAAATTCCAAGGATGTGGCTGCATCGTTATATTCGAATACGAGTAAGGTTTTCCTTCGTTTCCAAATAAAGCCGTCAAACGAGGCTGCGGATGAATTTTCCCGTATACACGAATATCGTCTTGTTGCCAAGGGATATCTTGCATTAATTCGGCAAAAATAATATCGGCTTGTTCTTGGTCAAAAAAATGAGGATAGTAGATGATATCCGCATCTGGCAAGTCAATAAATACGGGTTCTGATGTGGATTCGAAAAGTGATTTCACGAGATTAAGTATATTGGTACGCCCAGTAAATTAAAAATAATTGCAGTGGCATTCGCAATAGTAAGGCCCATTTTGGCAGACCCATTCTTGCTTTTTCATCAAAATACATATACAAATGTGTTGGAAAAATAGCAATCAACAAAGCGATCACCCCCCAAGCGGCGTAGTTGGAGAGTAACGGAATACAAAGCGAAATTCCCAGAAATATTTCTGCTAAACCACTGATGTAATTTAATAATTTTGGATTTGGAAAGTACGAAGGAATGATTTTCAAGTACAGTCTGGGATTCCTGAAATGGTTTAATCCTGCGATAAAGTAGACGAAAGCCATCACATATAAATGCCAAGGTAAATTCATAGTAAAGTTATTTAATACGAATTTATAAAAATTTTATTAAAATCAGTGCAAATGGATTGAAACTGCAATTAGGAGGTTCGCTTCAGGTTTACATTCATTATGATAATTGCTAAAATAATTAAAATAATGCCAAGCCATTGGATCAGGTTTACCTGCTCATTCAATAATAGATATGCCATAAGTACCGATACGGGAAGTTCCAGTGCCGAAACAATACTTCCCAGTCCGATTCCAGTCAGCGGAAAACCGGCATTCAACAATAAAGGTGGAATTATGGTTCCGAAAAGGGCTAAAATGATTCCCCATTTCATGAAAATTTCAAAGTTAAAAGGAGTAGTTTGTGTTGAGATTGCAAAAAAGGTCACGATGACAGCACCTCCCAACAACATGAATAAACTGCGTTGTGCCGAGGAAATATGAGTTGCCACACGATTAGCGGTAAACATTGTTGTAGTAAAAGAAGCTGCTGCTAAAAGCCCTAAAGCAATACCGCGCCAGTCTAAAACGATACTATTCTCGAAGACATTGGTAGCAAGGATAGTTCCGGTTAAGACAATAAATACGGAAACTATTTTTTGAGTAGAAGGAATTTTTTTTTCTAAAATCATTTCGAATAAAACACCCATCCAGACGGTTTGCATCAATAAAACAATCGCAATAGAAACAGGAATGTATTTTACTGCCAAATAATAAAAGATACTCGTAAATCCTAAAGAAGTTCCGGCAAGCATCAGCTGAGTGATGTTTTTTTGGGATGCTTTTATAACGGTTTTTCCTTTCTTAGCTTTTTGAAACATATTGATCAGCAGCATTCCCATGATTCCATATACAAATTGGGCAACGGTAACTTCGGGTGTGGTGTAGCCTTGACCGTAGGCTATCTTTACAAAAGTAGCCAGCATTCCGTAACTCGTTGCGCCGAGACCAACTAAGAAAACTCCTTTTAAGACACTATTTTTTATCATTTTTTTAATTTTAAAAAGCGGGCAAAGATAGGGTTTAGTTCCTAGTTATAAGGTGTAAATTGGTAGATAATATCAGAGTCAACCATAAATTCAGGTTTTTGATTTCCAATTAAATTACATCATTTTGCTTTTCGTGGTAGGTTTTTTTTAATCCTCTTATGATTGCAGCATTAGCCAAAAACCGGTTGGTATACACCAATAAAATCAACGAAGTTGCGCTAAAAAGTAATGCTAGAGTTTCTATTTGTAAAATCATAATTTAATCGAATCATTGTAAAGGCAAATATTGCTAATCTTTTGATGCATTTTAGTATTGCAATGAATAAGAGGAGCTTTCCTTTACTGACTTAAATTTTTAAAGTGTAATCCAGTTAAAGGTTTGTTCGATGATTCTTGTTTTTTCTTTTTGAATAAATTTTAAATAGGCATCGGCTACAGGTGAAAACTTTTTGCCTTTTAACCAAATTAAATTCCAGTTGGATTGAATAGGCAAGCCTTTTACCGGAATAATTTGTAGGTCTCCATTATTAAGCTCGTTTTTTATACCAATTAAAGGCATGATCGAGCATCCGAGTCCAGCCAGTACGGCTTGTTTTACCGCTTCATTTCCGGTCAGCACCATTTTTTTTGAAACTGTTAATTGATTCTGTTCTATAAATTTTTCCATCACATATCTTGTTCCTGATCCTTGCTCGCGATAGATGATGGGTAAGGTTTCTATGATTTTTTTTTCTTGAATTCCTTTTCCCATTTTTTGATCACTATTAGCAACAAGGAAAAGGGAATTAGGCATAAGCTCCACTTTCTCGATTTGCAGGGTTTCTGGTAACACGGAAACCAGAGAAAAATCTACTTCATTTCTTTCTAAATTTTTCAGTACTTTAGTTTTATTGGTCACATCCAGAATCAATTCGACACCTTGATTTTGTTTCAAAAAATCAGATAAAAAATAAGGAATTACATATTTCCCGGTTGATACGACAGAAATTTTTAATCGTCCTGTCAGTTGTCCCTTGAATGCCATTGTTTTATAATTGATCGCATGTACTTCATTTAGAATTTTTTCTGCAGCCGTGGCGATTTCTTTGCCAAAATCAGTAACAAACAGCTTTCTTCCGATTACTTCTGTTAACGGTACATCAAATTGATCTTGAAAATTTTTTAATTGAATGGATACTGCGGGTTGTGTAAGGTGCAGTTCCATTGCGGCTTTAGTGATGCTTTTATTTTGGGTAATTTTTAAAAAGACATGCAGCTGGTGTAGCGTATAATTCATAAATAATTTTTATGCTTTGTATTACAAATATAAATAAAAATATATGGATAGCCTGTTTTACTTTTGTAAAAAAAAATAAACAAAAAGATATGCAAAGAATAACAATAGCAAAAGGAGACGGAATAGGACCTGAAATAATGGATGCTACTCTAAAAATTATTAAGGCAGCGGGCGCACAGCTTCAATTTGATGAAATTGAAGTTGGTGAAAAAGTGTATTTAAAAGGTAATACCTCCGGAATTGAAAAGTCATCTTGGGATTCTATAATAAACAATAGAATATTTCTCAAAGCTCCAATTACTACTCCGCAAGGTGGTGGTTATAAAAGTTTGAATGTTACCACTAGAAAATTCTTAGGATTATATTCTAATGTTAGACCATGTATGAGTTTGCACCCTTTTGTGGAAACAAAACATCCAAAAATGGATATTGTCATTGTTCGTGAAAATGAAGAAGATTTATATGCGGGAATAGAACATCAGCAAACGGATGAAGTTGTGCAGTGTTTGAAAATCATCAGTCGTCCCGGCTGTGAAAAAATTGTTCGCTATGCTTTTGAATATGCCAAACAGTATGGAAGAAAGAAGGTAACTTGTTTCACAAAAGACAACATCATGAAGCAGACGGACGGATTATTCCATGAAGTGTTTGATGAGTTAGCGAAAGAGTATCCTGAAATTGAAAACGAGCACTGGATTATTGATATTGGTGCTGCAAAAATGAGCGATACACCAGAGAATTTTGATGTTATTGTAACCTTAAATTTATACGGTGACGTGATTTCTGATATCGCTGCACAAATTGCCGGTTCTGTGGGGCTGGCAGGCTCAGCAAATATTGGAGAAGAATGTGCAATGTTTGAAGCAATTCACGGATCTGCACCCAGAAGAGCCGGGCAAAATGTTGCGAATCCGTCGGGATTATTACAAGGAGCAGTAATGATGCTGAATCATATTGGGCAAAACGAAGTGGCTAGTAAAGTACAAAATGCATGGCTGAAAACGCTTGAAGACGGAATACATACCTATGATATCTTCAAAGAAGGCGTAAGCACTGCAAAAGTAGGGACTTCAGAATTTGCCGACGCAGTAATCCTAAATTTAGGGCAAAAACCAAAACAGCTTCCTGCTGTAGATTATAAAAATGTTCAAGCCTTAGATCTCCCGAAATATAAGAGAAGACCAGCTGCAAAAAAAGAATTGGTAGGTCACGATGTATTTGTGCATTGGAATGGAACCGATCCTAATTCGCTAGCTGAAATTCTAAAAAATATAGGGACTGAAAATCTAAAACTGAAAATGATTTCCAATAGAGGAATCAAAGTTTGGCCCGAAGGATTTAAACAAACCTTTTGTACAGATCACTGGAGATGCCGTTTCAAAGCTGAGGATGGAGTACTAGTTAACAAAGAGGAGATCATTGGATTATTGCAGCAATGCATCGACCATAATATCGATAGCATCAAAACTGAAAATTTATATAAATTTGACGGGAAAATGGCTTTTTCATTGGGTCAAGGACAGTAAGAAATGCGTTAACTTCTCCTTTATTTAATTGGTACTCTTTCACTAAATGTGCTGTTTCCTTTAAAGAATTTAATAAGGTGAGTCATTCCTAACACGCTCCAGTAAGTAGTAAAAAAATTAGTCCCTATGAAAAATAAAAATAAAAAAATTAGTTTGGTCTTTGGAATAGTTTGGTTGATTGGTGGAATACTATTGACAATCGTAGCACCTAATAACTTATTTTTCACACTGTTTCTAGGTTTGGGAATATTTTTCACGATCTACACATTACAAAAAAATAAAATTTCATTATAAAGTATTATGGAAAAAGAATATCAGTTTAAGTTAGTTGAAGGTCAGTTTGCACCATCAGAAGCAGGAAAAGTACTGTTTTCGTTAATCAACAATAAGATTAATTATCATAATTTAGAAAAATTTAGCAATCAAATTCGATTTGATGAAGACTGTTCGCATTCAAAAATAAGGCTTGAAACTCTTTTAGAAGCCTCTGAATACATCAAGGAACTCATCAAAGAAGCGTCGTCAAAGGATTTGGAACTGAAAATTGACAGTGTAATTCAAATTGTACTGTGTCCTAAAGTAAAAACTGAATTGAATGTTTGAGGGTAGACAATTACTCATTGCCACCAAGCATCACAAAGAAAAAGTGATTGCTCCAATTTTTGAAAAAGGATTAGGTGTTCACTGTTTTGTTCCTGAAAGTTATGATTCGGATATTTTCGGTACTTTTTCAGGTGAAGTGGAGCGGAAAAACACGGCAGTTGAAACCGTCAGAGCTAAATGTTTGGCGGCAATGGAAGAATTTGACTGCGATTTGGCTATTGCCAGCGAAGGCTCTTTTGGTTCACATCCTTCTATCTTTTTTGCCCAGGCCGATGATGAGTTTTTAATTTTTATCGATAAAAAAAACGACTTAGAAATCATTGCCAGAGAACTCAGTTTGGAGACTAATTTTTATGGAGAAAATATTTCTAGTAAAGAAATGCTCTTGGATTTTGCAAATAAGATTCAATTTCCTGCCCATGCCATAATTTTGCGAAGCAAGCCTGATGATCTAACAACACTAGTTAAAGGGATTACCACAAAAAGTGAATTGGAAGATACTTTTCAGCACCTTGTGAACAAATATGGGAGTGTTTATGCTGAAACTGATATGCGTGCGCTGTACAACCCCACTCGTATGGGTGTGATAAAAGTAGCGGCGCAAAAATTATTGGAAGCTATAAAAACGGAATGCCCAAGCTGTAAAGCACCGGGTTTTTGTGTGATAGATGCGAAACAGGGCTTGCCTTGTTCATGGTGTTCAGCGCCCACACGATCTACCTTGAGTTTTATTTACAGTTGTAAAAAGTGTTGTTTTAGTTCTGAAAAAATGTATCCCCATCAAAAAATAACCGAAGAACCAGGATTCTGCGATTCCTGTAATCCATAAGATATGAGTATAATCAGTAGTTCGATTCCAAAAGCTGTTGCGCTTTTAAATCAGGAGCAAATCATAGGAATTCCTACCGAAACGGTTTATGGTTTAGCCGCCAATATTTACAGTTCAAAGGCGGTAGAGCGTATATTTTCGATTAAAAAACGTCCGTTTTTTAATCCGTTAATTGTTCATATCAAATCGGCAACTGTCCTTTCTGAAATAGCGAGAGACATTCCTGAAAAAGCGAACTTGTTAGCAAAAGCTTTTTGGCCGGGACCTTTAACTTTGGTTTTAAAAAAGCAAATTTCCATTCCGGATTTGGTTACCGGTGGTAAAGATACCGTAGCGATCAGAGTTCCAAATCACCCAGTAGCCTTAGCCCTGCTGAATCAGTTAGCCTATCCGCTAGCGGCTCCGAGTGCTAATCCGTTTGGCTCTCTTAGTCCCACTACAGCAATACATGTTGCTGACTATTTTGAAGAGGTGTTACCAATGGTTTTGGATGGTGGAGCTTGTCAAAGGGGAATAGAGTCAACGATCATCGGATTTGAAAATGGGGAGCCTATTTTATATCGCTTGGGTTCTTTGGCTGTTGAGGATATTGAAGCAATTGTTGGGCCGGTAAAAATGATTACCCATGATGATATTGCTCCAGCGGCACCAGGCATGTTTTCTAAGCACTATGCTCCTTCGACGACGACTTTTTTGACAGCTGATGTGACGGAGAAGCTAAAAATGTTTCCGGATCAAAAAATTGGAGTTTTAGTATTCCAAAAAGGGATTGATGATCCAAAAATTGTACAACAGGAAATTTTATCACCTACAGGCAATTTAGCAGAAGCCGCATCGCAATTGTATGCTGCTTTGCATCGATTAGATGAGTGTACACTTGACTTGATTATAGCAGAACGTTTTCCAGATGTGGGTTTAGGCAAAACGATAAACGATCGATTAGAAAGAGCCACTAAAAAATAAGATATGGATACTATTATCAGAAATGCAAAAGTGGTCAATGAAGGACATATACTTAATTTAGATCTTCTGATTTCAGGGGAACGAATTGAAAAGATAGCACCATCAATTAGACTAAATCCTGAAAAAATATATATCGAAATTGATGCGACAGGACTTTATCTGCTTCCGGGAGTCATTGATGATCAGGTTCATTTTAGAGATCCGGGACTAACACATAAAGGCACTATTTTTTCAGAGTCGGTTGCCGCTGTGGCTGGCGGCATCACCTCCTTTATGGATATGCCCAACACGATTCCCAATACGCTGACTCAAGAGTTATTAGAAGAAAAATACACGATGGCGGCTGAGAAATCAATTGCTAATTATTCGTTTTTTATGGGAATTTCAAAAAATAACTTGGAAGAAGCTTTAAAAACAAATACTGAAAATGTATGTGGGATTACGGATGATGGTCTTTATTTTAATAATGACGAGGGAATTTTAGCCAACTATCCAGAATTTTTGGAGCAACTTTTTTCAAGAACCGATACCTTGGTAGCTTTGCACAGCGAAGATGATTCACTGATAAAAAAGAATACGGAGGATTATAAACTAATTTACGGAACTGAAATTCCTTTTTTTTATCATTCTCTTATTCGGGATGAGGAAGTTTGCCTAAAAGCAACTGAACGAGTATTGAAAATTGCTAAAAAACACCAAACACGCTTGCATCTCTTTCATATTTCAACTTTGGCGGAAGCCAAATTATTTGATAATCATACACCGATCAGAGAAAAACGAATCACCGCCGAGGCTTGTATACATCATCTTTGGTTTTCGGATGCCGATTATGAAAGACTGGGCTCCAAGATCAAATGGAATCCCTCCATAAAAACAGAGCAAGATAGAAAAGGTTTACTGCAGTATTTGCTCAATAATTCAATAGATATTATTGCAACGGATCATGCTCCTCATACTGTTGCCGAAAAAGCAGGGAATTATTTTCAGGCGCATTCCGGCGGACCATTAGTACAACATGCTCTTTTAGCAATGTTAGAATTATTTCATCGTGGTGAAATTCCGTTGGAGAAAGTAGTGGAGAAAATGAGCCATAATGTAGCCGAAATTTACAGAATAAAAGAACGAGGCTATATAAGGGAGGGCTATTTTGCCGATTTAGTTTTAGTCGATTTAAATAAAAAACAGGAAGTAACTCCAGACTCTCTTTTATATAAATGCAAATGGTCTCCTTTTGTAGGACAGGTTTTTAAAAGCAGCATCAGTTCAACTTTTGTAAATGGAAATTTGGTGTATGAAAAAGGACTTGTGAAGACAGATATAAAAGGAAAAAGATTGCGATTTGAAAAGATAAGATAATCAAAATGTATAAAATAATTTTAAAATAATTAAAATATGAATCTTAGTTTATTACTGGATAATTTAACTAATCCTGCCTTGTTGTTTTTTGTGTTGGGAATTATAGCCGTCTATGTCAAAAGTGATTTAGAAATTCCGGAGAATACCTCTAAATTTATATCGTTGTACCTTCTTTTTTCGATTGGTTTTAAAGGTGGACAGGAATTAGCTCACAGTCACTTTACTATAGAGATACTTTGGTCGATCGTTTTTGGAGTTTTGATTGCGGTATTAATTCCACTTTATACTTTTTTTATTTTAAAGAAAAAGTTTAGCATTGAGAATTCGGGCGCCATAGCCGCCGCTTATGGATCCGTGAGTGCAGTGACCTTTGTAACGGCCATCTCTTTTTTAGAAATTCAAAATTACAATTTTAGCGGCCACATGGTTGCTGTTATGGCGCTGATGGAAGCTCCGGCAATCATTATCGGAGTGATTTTGATCCGATTATTTAGTAAGGAAAAAGTTCAAAAAACGAAGATGACCACGATTATCAAACATTCATTTACTAATGGAAGCGTGCTCTTGATTCTAGGTAGTTTGGTTATTGGGTTTTTGGCCAGTGAGCAACAGGCTTTAGGAATTAAGCCGTTTACTACTGATATTTTCAAAGGGTTTTTGGCTTTATTTTTACTGGACATGGGAATTGTTAGTGGACGAAAATTAAATGATTTTTTCAAAAGTGGCTGGTTTAGCGTCTTTTTTGCTATTGTTTTCCCATTGATCAACGGGTGTATTGTGGCTTTCTTAAGTCAATTCGTTACCGATGATGTTGGGAATCGTTTTATTTTTGCTGTCTTAGCGGCCAGTGCTTCTTATATTGCGGTTCCGGCAGCAATGAAAATAGCCGTTCCAAAGGCGAATCCAGGAATATTTTTACCCATGGCTTTGGCAGTAACGTTTCCTTTTAACATTACTTTTGGGATGCCCATTTATTTTTCAATTGTGCTGTGTCATATTTAATGAGGTGCTACGCCAAATGTTTATAAATTATCAATCAGATTTAAATCCACACATAGAAGAGAAATATCGCTTTTAACTCATTACTATCGCTAATGTCCCGCTCGTGCCGATAACAATTTATAGTTTTTTACTCTTGAGAATGTGTACGAGCGGGATGCTCGCGCTAGTTGGGGCGATTGGGTTTGCCAAATTATCCTAAATACAGAACCAACAATAGTATAAGTTAATTGCCCAAAAGCCGTTGTAATGCCTATTGTAAAACGTTTATTTCGTAATCAAAATATTAGTTGGAAGTGTAATATTTTTTACAAAGATTAATCCATCGTACATTTCTGAAAACTTTTTTTGATAAAGATGATTATTTTTGAAATTGAAACCTCCACCACCTGCAACTAGTTGTTTATTTTTCCCTTTAAAGAAATTGGAGGAATTACCATCCAAAGCTTTAGACATATCAATAAAGTAAATTTCGTCCTTTGCTTCAATAAGTGTTTCGGCATAAGTTTTGGCAAATGGTTCACTTAATTCAAATTTTTTCCAACTGGGTTTTTCGTCCTTGTTGGAAAAATAACCAGCTAATGTACCGGTGCCAAAGTCAAACCCAACACTATAATAATCGTTTTTATAATATTCTTTCAAATGTCTGCCTAAATTATAAATGTTTCGTCCGCTATAATTTCCAGCTTGCTTATTATTAATATGTTCGTTATGAGCCCAAATAAAAGCTTTTCCATTTTTTGATTTATTTTCTACTATCCATTTAGCATTTTCAAACATTAGCAAATCTCTATCTTGACTATGATGATTTTGTACATAGTAAGTATATTTTGATAAATAATTCAAGGCTCTTATTGCTAAATTGAACTCATAAATATTCTCGTTTTTAATACCTTTTCTAAAATCAAATAAAATACTCTCAATTTTATTTAGCTTAGGAATTTGAATGTCTGCCCAATCAGTTTTTCCAGAGTATTTCACTTCTTTTTCTACACAATTGTCAACTACTAAAAGAAGTTCTTCACTTATAGGAATATTATATTTTTTTACTAAATTTTGTATTTCCTGATTGATTTTTTTCACGTCTTGAATGTCCATACCATAAAAACGAATTTGCTCGTCCTTAGTTTTATTAAGGTTATAATTTCTCATCCATTCCAAAAGATTGACCACTTCTTTGCAATACCAAAATCCGATGCTAAAATTGTTGGCAATAGTTTCTGCATTTCCTTTTCCACCACTAATCCATTCATTTATTCCAGCTTCTGAAGTGTATGAATCCTCAATAATAAACACTTTGATGCCTTGGTTTTCAACCAGATATTTGAAGAATTTAGCCTTTATATCGAAAAATTCTTTTCCTTGATGAGTAGTTTCTCCGAATCCGAATATTTTTGCATCAGCAAACTTTTGAGGGATGTTATTACTGAATATAGTAAGGTTCGTATCTGGATTTGCATCTTCAATTTTAATTGCATTTTCATTAATCCAGTTTACAGCTTTTTGATTTTGGGCATATGTTTCAAATAATAGAAAAAATGAGATGGCTGAAATAAATATTCTCATATGTTTAATGTTTGTTTAAATGTTTTACAACTTGCTTATATTTATGATAGAATCATGCAAAGTCAGCCAATTTTGGGTATATAGGTATGATAAACTACAGACTTTACTTTATTTCAAATATATAAATAATTCTTTACAAATTATTACTTAATTATTCTTTTTGCTAAACGAAGTTATAACAATAAAATGCTGTCAATACCCCGTCAGCGCGGATTTGCAATCCGTGTCTATTCCAATGATCAATTAAATATGTTTTACGATTCTTATTTTGAAATTTTAAATTGTGGATTTGCTTTTTCCGATTGTTCTTATTTATAGACAATCGTTAGCGCAGTTTTGCAAACTGTGCCCACTTCACAATTGGCAACTAAAATAAATCTAATAAAACTACCTCTAATTCATTTTCTAATGCAGCATAATTTCTTGCAGAACTGAAATAATAATCTTCCGGCATCGTTACAATTTTTTCATTTACAGGATTGTTGTGTATGCAATCCATTTTTTGTCTAATAAATTTATTGCTGTAAATATGTTCTGCATGATAGCCGTTTTGCCAAACTTTGTATTGTTGTTCTTGTTTTAAATGCTGACAAGCTTTTTTAAAATAATCCAAGATCCATTCTCTCCTGCTTTCCGGTTCTTCAATAATAGCCTGAATAATTTTTTTAGATGTATATTTTTTAAAATCACGCATTACATCGGATAATATAAAACCGTTTGTTGCTTTGCAAAGCAGATGAATATGGCTGTGCATAATACAATATCCATAAATTTCTAAGCCCTTTTGATCTTGACAATAGTGTAACGCTTGTATAATAATTTGTTTTTGATTTAATCGTGTAAAAATATCTACCCAACCCATTGTAGTTATAGTAATAAAATAAGCGTCTTCAGTTGTTGTGGCTTTATACTTTGTCGACATTTTTTGTGTTATTTGTATTGTTTGCTCACTATTTTTTGCACATTATTGTGGGCACAGTTTGCAAAACTGCGCTAACGATTGCGGTATATCGGTGCGATCGGGCAGACACCATCAAATTCGCGCACAGCTTTCGGCTATTGGCTCACCCATATAAGGCGATTTAAAATATGGTTTTGATCGAAGTAATCCAGATGGAGGCATTCATTTACATGCTCGAAAACTAGTCTTTACCCATCCTGTTACCAAAGAAAATATGGAAATCTTGGCGCCAACTCCTGATGATGTAATTTGGAATGCAATTTAGAAAACTCATTTCATATAAATATTTCGTCACAACCTTTCACTAAAAAAAAACTAACTAGAATGGTCAACTACGATTTTCCAACCTTCTTTAAATTTTTCTACTATTAAAGTAAAAAATCCTTTTTGTTCTCCTTTTTCCATTTGCAAATTCCAAGCACCTAAAACAAAGGCATGTTCGCTATCAATCATTTTTATTTGTTTGATATCAAAAGTTAGAGTACCCATTGCAGCTTTGTCAGGATAAACTTGTTGATAGATCTCTAAGTTTTTTTGCCAGCCGTAAAATGGTCCTGTTTTTCCAACAAATAGTAAAGAATCGGATTTTAAATAACCTTGCATATACCCAATCATATCCCCATTATTCCAATCTAAACGTTGTTTTTCTAAAACTGCTTTAATTTCTTTCTCTTGAGCAATTGATAAATGACTACAAAATAAGAGCACTATTGATAATATGATTTTTCTCATTTTTTTTACGATTTGATTGATTTTAACTTTATTGTGGACAACCTTTATCCCTTTTCATAAATCAAATGTATTCAAAAAATCGTGTTCATTCCCATTTAATTTTATGAAATATTGTACTATAAAATACTTGAACTACTTTTTAATTTTTGTACAATTTTACCCCAATATAAAATGCAGCGTTAATTATTTATTCCTGTACATCTCATGAATTCATTTTCAGGATAAAAAAATAGTTTTTATTTATACTTCTCTTAAACAAAATATGAAAATCCGTTAGTGCGGATTTGCAATCCGTGCCTATTCCAATTAATCAATTAAATATGTTACAGGATACTTTTTTTGAAATTTTGAAATTGCAAATTCCCTTTGTAGATATTCTATGTGCGCACGGATTGTAAATCCGCGCTGTCGCTGTCAAAAAAAAGTAAATCCGCGATCTAGCTTCTGAGGGTGCATAACCACTTGTACACGATTTTTAAAAATATTCAACAATAAAAAAATAAAACACTGCCCATATTATTATAAAAAATAGTCCAAGGTATACATTATTTAAATTTTTATTTAAGTCTTTTTTAATTATTAGTCGGTATAAAATCCAACCTATAAAAACGATTACTAAACCTACTACCATTACAATTCTTGACATAATTTATTTGTTTTTAGTATAATATGATTAATTCCTGTAGAAGCCTATTGCAATTTAGATTTAGTTACTCTTGAGAATGTTCACGAGCGGGACGCTCACGCTAGCGGGGGAATTTCATGCTTAAATATACAAAAAACCAACGAGTTGCATAAATTATTTGAACGATTTTTTGTACAAATTATCTAACATAGAGAAAGGAGGTTATTAGACAGTTTGACGTCCTTTGGCTTGGCGTCAGTTGGGGATTTGTTTAGCCAAATGTATCGATTTAAGAACCAACTTCCAAGTACAAAACCAACTTTAAAGTTTGTGTATGAAACCGATCGCTCTTATTTACAGACAATCGTTAGCGCAGTTTTGCAAACTGTGCCCATTTCAATTGGCAATTAATATAAATCTAATAAAACCACCTCTAATTCATTTTCTAATCTGGTCTTCGGTTTTTAGGGCTTTATTCTTAGCAGACATTTTGTTTGTTTTTAAATAGCAAAAAGTAATGAAGTACTCATAGCTTTTTCGTTTTTTGCTCTCTGTTGTGGGCACAGTTTGCAAAACTGCGCTAACGATTGTGGTATACCGGCGCGATCGGGGTAACAAACGTGAAACAGGCAAGTATAGAACTCGAATAAGACCTTTGGTTCTTAAAAATCAGAAAGATGCAATATGAAAATCCCTTAACTTAATGACATTGCGCGCTAGCTGGGAATCTTATTTAATCACCGCTCGTGCCTAGTGAAATTTAGAGTAATCTATCTATAAGAATTTTCACTAACGAGATGCTTGCGCCAGGCGGATAGAAGATTTATCATAACTTTTTGAAGATCGTTTAAAACTTAATTTTTGATAAAATAGATTATTTCGCCTAAACTTTTACCTGCTGCATATATTGCAAAAACACTTAAGGAAACTGCTGTAATTTTAAATTGTAGTTTGTATTTTGTATTTGCAAGATAATCTTTAGATTTCTGCATCAATTTTATAATTTCTACTTCTAAATTATTCATAATTAGGTGTTTTAAAGTCTTTATATTCTGTTAGTTTTTCTATGTTATTAATGTCAAAATTGCATGAAAATCTAGCTTTTCATACGATTTTGCTTAACTTATATTTAGTATTGAAGTAATTTAGAATATATTATTAAAACAAATATATAAATAATCCTTTACAAATTATTATTTATTTACTTTTTCTGCTAAACGAAGTTTTAACCTTAAAACGCTCTAAATAGCCCCGATAGAAGTGAAAATCCTTTGCTTTGGCGGGAGCCAAAAGCGAAGATTGCAGCGCATAGCGGGACGAAAGTAATTCTGGAAAACAATCGTTCTGCTCCAAAAAAAAAGCTGCCCAAGGTTGGACAGCTTTAGTATGTTGGATATTCCGAAGCACGTTCGGAATAAGCGATTCACATAATTTTAGTTGATAAAATGGGTTCGCTGCTTATTTGATCAGCTCAAAACTTCTTTTCACGAAAGCCGTTAATGCTTCTCCTTTTAATAGGTTTTGTGATAACTTCGCTAAGTCAAGCGCTTGTTTGACCAAACTTTCCTGAGCGTCTTTGTCTTTGTTGTTTAGAATGCTGGTTGCCAATTCAGAATTAGTATTTACAACCAAATTGTACATTTCGGGCATATTTCCCATACCGAACATTCCACCGCCACCAGACTGACTCATTTCCTTCATTCTACGCATGAATTCCGGTTGCGTGATGATAAATGGGGAAGCATTGCTATCTAAAGCTTCCAGTTGTACGGAATACGTTTGTTTAGGAACAATAGCTTCTAAAACAGTTTTCAAGTTGGTTTGCTCTTCCTCCGATAATTTAGAAATAGTAGTTTCCTCTTTCTTGATTATATTATCAATATGATCCGAATCCACACGTACAAAAGTCATGTTGCTGTTGTCGCCTTCAATTTTTTGAATTAAATGCGAGATAATTGGAGAATCCAACAATAAAACTTCATATCCTTTGTCTTTTGCAATTTCGATATAAGAGTGTTGCGCTTCTTTGTTTCCAGCATATAAAACCACTAATTTCCCGTCTTTATCCGTTTGATTTGCAGCAAGATTTTCTTTTAATTCTTCTAATGTGTAATATTTGCCATCCACTGTTGGATACAAGACAAACGCTCCAGCTTTTTCGTAGAATTTATCTTCGGAAAGCATTCCGTACTCCAAAACGATTTTGATATCGTTCCATTTTTGTTCAAAATCCGCGCGGTTTTCAGTGAACAACGATTTTAATTTATCGGCAACTTTACGCGTAATGTAATTAGAGATTTTCTTCACCGCAGCATCTGCTTGCAATCCAGAACGAGAAACGTTCAACGGAATGTCCGGTGAGTCGATAACCCCTTTTAACATAGTCAAAAATTCAGGTACAATTCCTTCAACATTATCCGTTACGTACACTTGATTTTGGTACAACTGGATTTTGTCTTTCTGAATTTGTAAATCCGAACCTAATTTTGGAAAATACAAAATACCGGTTAAGTTGAACGGATAATCTACATTTAAATGGATGTGGAATAACGGTTCTTCAAATTGCATTGGATATACTTCTCTGTAGAAATCCTTGTAATCAGCATCTGATAACTCCGTTGGTTGTTTCGTCCAAGCCGGGTTTGGGTTGTTGATGATGTTGTCAACTTCTACTTCAGTAAAAATTTTGTCTTTATCTTCTGCAGCAACTTCTTCACCCTTTTTTTGCTCTATTTTCTCTGTTTTGGTTCCAAATTTAATTGGAATAGGCATGAACTTATTGTATTTGTTCAGTAACTGATTGATTTTTGAATCTTCTAAAAATTCCAAAGAATCTTCGGCTATATGCAAGATAATTTCTGTTCCACGAGTAGTTTTGTCAGCAGGTTCTAAAGTAAATTCCGGGCTACCATCACAAGTCCAGTGCGCAGCTGGCTCGTCTTTGAAAGATTTAGTGATGATTTCCACTTTTTCAGCAACCATAAAAGCAGAATAGAAACCTAGACCAAAATGGCCAATAATTCCAGAATCTTTAGCAGAATCTTTGTATTTATCCAAAAATTCTTCAGCTCCAGAAAAAGCAACTTGATTGATGTATTTTTCCACTTCATCAGCTGTCATTCCCAGACCTTGATCGATGATGTGCAGTTTTTTGCCTTCCTTGTCGATTTTTACCTCGATAATTGGGTTTCCGTATTCTACTTTGGCCTCGCCAATGCTGGTTAAATGCTTCAGTTTTAAAGTTGCATCTGTCCCGTTCGAAATCAATTCACGCAAGAAAATTTCGTGATCGCTGTATAAGAATTTCTTGATTAAGGGAAAGATGTTTTCTACCGAAACATTAATTTTACCTGTTGTCATATTTTGAATTTTTAAGTTTATTTTTATGGATAAAATCCTTTCAAATAGAATACCAATTATTGTTGAAGTGACAAATTGGCGCAGGCGTTAATTATGATATAAAATAATTTAATTTTGAAACTATTTTGTTTTTATTGCTTTGTATCTTTGTTAAAACATTAATTACATAAATTTCAAACGATGAAAAAAATCATTTTATTATGCACATTAGCGGTTTTAATGTTTGCATGTAAGTCAACATCGGTAACGAGTACGAACACCGATAGAAAAGCTCAGGTCATGATGAAAGGAGACTGGGTGATTAGCGCGGTAACCTATCCAGGTTCACAATATATTAAAGTGAATACGTTTCAACTTGCGGATTCCGAATGCTTTATTGGAAGTACGTGGAAGTTTATTTCGAATAATAACAAAGGGAATATGGCATTGACCAAAGTAAATTGTGTTGCATTTAGCTCCCCAATTACATGGTTTGTTAACAATGAAGAGCAATTTGTATTGAAAGTACTTGATGCAGGTGAAAAAGCGCGAAAAGTGAGAGACGGTTATATTTTACGCCTTGCAAACCAAACGGAAACTTCTTTTCAATTGATCGATAAAATCGATGTAGGAGGAAAAATGACGGATGTCGTGTATCAGTTCCAAAAAGTTAATTAATTAATAAAAATAGCGATATGAAAAAGATTTCAATAGTTGCAATGGCAACAATAATGATTATAGGTTCAATGTTTACCAGTTGTGAAGCAATCAAAAACACCAATAAAACCCAAAGAGGAGCTGGAATAGGTGCTGTTGCCGGAGCCGTTCTGGGAGGTGTTCTTGGAAACAATCTTGGAAAAGGCGGTAATGGAGCAATGGGAGCTGTACTTGGTGGAGTTGTTGGTGGAGTTGCCGGTGGAGTTATTGGTAACAAAATGGACAAACAAGCAAGAGAAATAGATGCAGTACTTCCTGGAGCTGAAGTCGTTCGTGAAGGAGAAGGTATTAAACTGGTTTTGAATGAAAATGCAGTGCGTTTTGATACTAATAAATCTTCATTGACGGCCAGTGCTAAAGCAAATTTAGATAAATTAGTTCCTGTTTTTTCAGAATATCCGGATACTGATATTACGATTTACGGATATACTGACAGCACAGGTCCAGCGGATTACAATTTGAAACTTTCAGGAGAAAGAGCGGCATCAGTTAGAAATTATTTAACTAGCAAAGGGGTTTCTTCCAGTAGATTTCAAGTGACTGGTTTAGGAATTGCAGATCCAATTGCCTCCAACGAAACAGTTGATGGCAGAAGTCAAAACCGTCGTGTTGAATTTGCGATTACTGCAAACGATAAAATGATTAAAGATGCTGAATCCGAAGGAAAAAATTAAGTATAAAATACCAAAAAACAAAGGCTGTTTCGTCAAGAAGCAGCCTTTTTTTGTGTCCAAATTGCAATAAAACATTGTAAATTTGCAGTCTTAATTACAGATGATGCTCGAGATAAAAAACATATCCTTTACTTACATTGAAAAGCCCGTAATAGAAGAGGTTAGTTTTGCCATTGCAAAAGGGGAAAACGCCGCTATTATTGGCGAAAGCGGTTGCGGTAAAAGTACGTTGCTAAAACTCATATACGGATTATATGATTTGGATAACGGAACAATTACTTATAATGACAAACCTATTTTGGGTCCCAAATACAATCTGATACCGGGAGAAGATTATATTAAATATTTAGCACAAGATTTCGATTTGATGCCGTACATAACCGTTGAAGAAAATGTGGGCAAGTTCTTGTCAAATATGCATCCGGAACAAAAGCAAGCTCGAGTCCAAGAGCTGTTAGAAATGGTCGAAATGACTGCTTTCGCAAAAGTAAAAGCGAAGTTCCTAAGCGGCGGACAGCAGCAGCGAGTAGCCTTGGCAAGAGTTTTAGCATTAGAACCCGAAATTATTTTGCTCGATGAACCGTTTAGTCAAATTGATTCTTTTCGGAAAAATTCGTTGCGTCGCAATTTATTTAGGTATTTAAAAGACAAAGAGATTACCTGTATTATTGCCACACATGACAGCACCGATGCATTGTCTTTCTCTGATGAAACTATTGTGGTTCAAAACGGAAAAGTAGTGGCAAAAGGAAACTCAAAAACACTGTATCAAAACCCAGCTAATAAATATATAGCTTCGCTTTTTGGGGAAGTCAATGAGTTAAAATTGTCTCAATTAATTGAACTTGTGGATGAAGCGGATCAGCCGCTTTTATTGTATCCGCATCAATTAAAAGTGGTGGACAACGCCATTATGAAAGTAGTCGTAAAACAATGTTATTTTAAAGGAAGTCATTATTTAGTCAAAGCAGCTTTCGAAAGAAGAGCGATATTTTTTGAACATGATTCGGAATTAGCATTAAATCAGGAAGTATATTTGATGTTATCCTGATGATTAGTATTCAGTAAACAGTGCTCAGTATTCAGTGATTTTCAGTTCTGATAACTATCGAAAGTAGAAGTCGTTTTCAACTTTTATAAAAGTAGTAATAAACAAAAACCCCAAAGTCAAAGTGAATTTGGGGTTTTGTGCTATGTTAATTTTTTTGTACAACTTACTGATCACTCAATAACTGATCACTGAACCCTTTTTAGAATTAATTCTTTAAATACTTTTCTAAAAACTGGTCTTGTTCCCAAAGCAAATGCAAAATATTTTCTTTGGCTACATAACCGTGTGCTTCTTTTGGCAGAATTACCATTCTTGCCGGAGCACCCAACCCTTTCAAAGCTTGAAAATAACGTTCGGTTTGCAAAGTGAAAGTACCCGGATTATTATCTGCTTCACCGTGTACCAAAAGCATGGGCGTTTTCATTTTATCCGCATTCATAAATGGGGACATCGTGTTATACACTTCAGGAGTTTCCCAGTAGTTGCGTTGTTCGGTCTGGAAACCAAAAGGTGTTAGCGTTCTGTTGTAAGCACCACTTCGAGCGATTCCACACGCAAAAAGATTAGAATGCGTTAGTAAATTAGCGGTCATAAAAGCACCATAGGAATGACCGCCCACAGCTACTTTTTTTCTATTGATGTATCCTAAAGCATCCACGGCATTGATGGCCGCTTCAGCATTGTCAACTAATTGCGTCATGAAATTATCATTGGGCTCCGTTGTTCCTTCGCCAATTATGGGGAAAGCTGCGTCATCAAGAACTACATAGCCTTTGGTTACCCAATATACGAACGATCCATAACTAGGAAATGTAAATTCGTTCGGGTTTTGTGTGCTTTGTCCTGCTGATTTTTTGTCTTTATATTCAGCTGGATAAGCCCAAATCAACAATGGCATTTTCTCTTTTTTGATTTTGTCATAACCAACAGGTAAATATAACGTTCCGGATAATTCAACACCATCTTTACGCTTGTATTTAATCACTTCTTTACTCACGTTTTTGATACTTTCAAAAGGATTTTTGAATGCGGTAATTGGTGTTAGTTTGTTTTTTTGTTTAATATTTCTAAGGTAATAATTTGGGTATTCATTTTTAGACTGGATTTGGACTAAAACCGTTCCTTTTTTGAAGTCTTCAATCTCCAAAACGTCTTCTTTTTTATCGGTGTAAGTCGAAGTATACAACCGTTTTGCTTGCAACGTTTTCAGATTAAATTCACTTATAAACGGGAATTGCCCGTTTTTAGTAAATCCATTACCAATAAGATATGCATTGTCATTTTCGATAGCCAAAACATACCTGTTGTATTGGTTTTTTCTGGTTTCAAAATTTCCAGGATCAGAATATACATCCTGTGAATTTCTGTCGAAAATTACTTTTGGAGCCTGACTTGGATTCGAGGGATTTATTGCATACGTTTTGGTATTACGGGTATCATACCATTCATCTGTAATTATAGCCACGGTATCATTTCCCCAAATTATTCGGTCGTAGCGTTGTGGTGTTTTTACCAATGAAGTAGCGGAAAGATTAAAAGGTGCGTTCCAAAGAAAAACTTCATCTCTGAATTCCACTTTGTTTGCAGGATCTCCACCGTCTAAAGCTTCAGCATAAGTTAATGTTGCGGGTTTGTCGGTTCTCCAGCTCATGTTTCTTTTTCCTTTTCGAACGGCCATAAATCCTTTAGGAATAATCTCCGTCAGCGGCACTTCATTGACTACTTTTACTTCGTTTCCAGCTTTGTCATAGATTACTGATTTTGAAGGAAAACGACTCAACGGGACAATGTATGAAAAGGGTTTTTGAATCGTAGTCAGCATTAGATAATTGCCGTCAGGGGAAAAACTTTCTCCCGCATACATAGCTGCATTTTTGAATAAAGTTGCTGTTCCGTTCAGGTTTACTTTGTACAATTCAGAAGTCATGATGTTCTCAAAATTGATTTCATCATTCTTGTTTTTCAACATATCCGGATAAGTTCTGTTCTGCGATTTTACACCATCGGCGTTTGAAATTATCGGACCGGTTGGTAAATCTTTTTTGGCATCCAAAAGAGCTGCTCTGTTTTTTGGTAACATTTTCACCAAAATAGTTTCGTTGTCATTCATCCAGCTGAACGGACTTCCAATATTAGCATTCACTGTTGCTTCCGTTAATTTGGTGGCTTTCGCCGAAGCAACATCGATAACCCAAAGTTCTACTCCGGAAGCTGTGGTGTGCGAAAATGAGATTTTTGTATCATTTGGAGACCAACCGATAGTACTGATACGAGGATTCGTTGGCAAACCTGTAACCTGTACTTCATTTTTGTCTTTTATTTTGCGTAATTTCAGGTTGTTCACGTATGTAACAGTACTGGAAATATTTGTAATTGGATTAATCCGCAATCCACCCAAACGCAGTTCTTCTTGGTTTAAATCGTCCAGTGATTTATACGTATTTCTGTACGTAAGCAACATGTATTCTTTTTTAGTATCCATCGATACTGAAGGTGCTCTTTCATAATCCGCTAAATCCAATATGGACTGAGATGGTTTTTGATAGGTTAAGTTTTCTTGTGCAAAAGTGGTTAAGCTCAGTCCAAGAAATAAAAAAAATGGAATTTTTAACTTCATAATTTGAATGATTTTAAATTAGCATTGGCAGTATCAATAATTGGTCTAAAATAAATGAATCTTGTTACATTTGGAAACAAAAACTTTTTTTTAACGTTTGAGTCAGATCCGGATGAGGTCACAATAGTATTATTTTTAAGCACTTCAACAGATTGTATTTGTAAGTATAACAAGAAATTGCGCAAAAAAGCATAAAAGTTGTAAATTGCTAAAAAAGTAGTAATTTGTGTGCTCATATTTTCAAGTATGTTTTAAATTTGTACTCGTATTTTAATAAAATAACAATAATATATGTATCATTCAAAAATAGCAGGATTGGGTTATTATGTTCCCGAAAACGTAGTGACTAATGACGATTTGTCCAAAATTATAGACACTAATGATGAATGGATTCAGGAAAGAACTGGAATTCAGGAGCGAAGACATATTATAAAAGGAGAAGACACGACGACTTCTATGGGAGTGAAAGCTGCCAAAATTGCTATTGAGCGTTCTGGTGTTGCTAAGGAAGACATCGATTTTGTGGTTTTTGCCACATTAAGCCCTGATTATTATTTCCCTGGTCCAGGCGTTTTAGTGCAACGGGATTTAGGGTTAAGAACCGTAGGCGCATTAGATGTAAGAAATCAATGTTCTGGATTTGTTTATGCTTTATCAGTGGCAGATCAATATATCAAGACTGGCATGTATAAAAACGTATTGGTAATTGGATCAGAAGTTCATTCTACCGGATTGGATATGACCTCGCGCGGAAGAGGGGTTTCAGTAATTTTTGGAGATGGTGCAGGAGCGGCTGTTTTGAGCAGAGAAGAGGATTTGACCAAAGGAATTTTATCCACACACTTGCATTCTGAAGGGCAGCACGCCGAAGAATTAATTGTAAAAGCGCCCGGAATGGGAGGCCGTTGGATAACAGATATCTTGGCAGATAATGATCTGGATGATGAGAGTTATTTCCCGTACATGAACGGACAATTTGTATTTAAAAATGCAGTGGTTCGTTTTAGCGAAGTAATTAATGAAGGATTACAAGCGAATAATTTGCAGGTTTCGGATATTAATATGTTGATTCCGCATCAGGCAAATTTGAGAATTTCACAGTTTATCCAAAAGAAATTCAACTTGACCGATGATCAGGTCTATAATAATATTCAGAAATACGGTAATACTACCGCCGCTTCTATTCCAATCGCTTTGACTGAAGCATGGGAAAAAGGCAAAATAAAATCAGGAGATACGGTTGTATTAGCCGCTTTTGGAAGTGGATTTACTTGGGGAAGCGCGATTATTAAATGGTAAATAGTAGTACAATAAATCGTATGTCGATTCCAATTGTTCTTTGATAAATAGTCTAAGCCTGCGCAAATTATTGTGCAGGTTTTTTTTATTTAAAGAGGAACCGTTATATTTATAGTTCAAAATTGATGCAACCAATAGTAATACAATCAAAATGACTAATCGTAGAAATTTTTTAAAAACAGCTGCTTTCGCTTCCGCAGCTATGGCTTTACATTCATTCAAAGGGAAACCAGAGGAAGAAAATGATTTTTCATCTAAAAAAGGAAGTAAACCTATTGTGCTTTCGACATGGAATTTTGGAATCCAAGCGAATGCAGCCGCTTGGGAAATTTTAAAAAATAACGGACGAGCTTTAGATGCTGTCGAAGCCGGAGTAAAAATTCCAGAAGCCGATCCTACGGAACGGAGCGTAGGCTATGGCGGAAGACCAGATCGAGACGGTCGCGTCACACTTGATGCATGTATCATGGATGAAAACGCCAATATAGGCTCAGTAGGATGTTTGGAGTTTATAAAACATCCCATTGCGGTGGCTCGCGCTGTGATGGAAAAAACACAGCATGTCATGTTGGTAGGTGATGGTGCTTTGCAGTTTGCGTTGTCGCAAGGTTTTGTAAAAGAAAATTTATTGTTGGAAGAATCTGAAAAAGAATGGAAAGAGTGGTTGAAAACCAGCCAATACAAACCCATTGCCAATATTGAAAATCATGATACCATTGGGATGATTGCATTGGATGCTGACGGTAATCTTTCTGGCGCATGCACCACTAGCGGAATGGCTTTTAAAATGCACGGACGTTTGGGTGATTCCCCGATTATTGGCGCTGGATTGTATGTAGACAATGAAATTGGTGCGGCCACGGCCACAGGACATGGAGAAGAAGTGATTCGGATTTCTGGTTGTCACTTAGTGGTTGAGCTGATGCGCCAAGGAAAATCACCACAAAAAGCGTGTGAGGAAGCGGTTGCCCGAATCGTAAATTTGACCCGTAAAAGAAATAAAAATGTAAAAGATATCCAAGTTGGTTTCATTGCCTTAAATAAAAAAGGAGAATATGGCTCGTATTGCATTCAGGGCGGTTTCAACTATGCTGTCCATGATACATCTGGAAACCGATTAATTGATGCCGATTATTTTTTGAAATAAATGAAAAAAGCACAACTGGAAATTGCCTGTTTTAATTTAGAATCGGCTATAATTGCTGAAAATAGTGGTGCTGACAGGGTTGAATTGTGTGTCAATAGAACAGCGGGCGGAACAACGCCAGATTTAGAACTTACTAAAATTGTTCGCGATAAAATCACCATCGACTTGAATGTTATGATTCGGCCTCGTGGTGGGAATTTCGTTTATTCTGATTCTGAAGTGGCACAAATGAAATCAGAAATCTTGGCATTCAAAAAACTTCAGGTTGATGGTTTTGTTTTTGGAATTTTAAAAGAAGACGGTAGTATCAGTGAACAACAAAATAAGGATTTAGTTGCTTTGGCAAACCCATTGCCTTGTACGTTTCATCGTGCTTTTGATGGAGTAGAAAATAAATTTCAAGCACTTGAATCGCTAATCGGATGTGGTTTTAAAACCATTTTGACCTCTGGACAAGAAACAAATGTAGTTGACGGTATCGATGTTTTGGCAGCCTTAGTTAGAAAAGCAACTGACCGAATTATAATTATGCCGGGCGGCGGTTTGCGTTCTGTTAATATTACCGCATTAAAACAAAAAACAAAAGCTATTTTCTATCATTCTTCCGCAATTATTGATGCAGGGGAACTAGCAAATCAGTTGGAGATCCAAGCCCTAAAAGCAAATTTAGAATCCCTGTAAAACTTTATAAATCAAAAAACCCAGAGTTGGCATACTCCGGGTTTTTCTTTTTGTAACAAACTATTAAAATGAGTTTCTTTTGATTTAGAGTAGACTAAGGAAAGGCTAGTTTGTTACAAGCATTTTGCTTTTTTTATTTAAATAACAAAAAAAAGGTTTTATATTAATAAAAACCTTATAAAATAATAGAGAAGTTTTTATCGTTTCAAAGAAAAATGGGATTTATATTCTTTTAAAACAGAGTCCTCAGTATAGGAAATTGAAAACCAGTAATCATCCGCTGGGAGTGCATATCCATTGAAAGTTCCATCCCAACCGGAACCGTTAGGCAATAGTTCTTTCAATAGTTTTCCATAACGATCGAAAATATATAATTTTAAATTTTCTTGATTTGGTATTCCGGTGATGTTCCAGGTATCGTTAAATCCATCTCCGTTTGGAGTGAAGAATTTAGGACTGTTGATAAGTTTCACTGTTACTGGAATGGTGAAAGTTCCGCAATTGGCATCGCTGACCGTTATTTCATGAATTCCGGAACTCACATTGGTGAATACATTACGCTCTTGAGGGGAACCTCCATCTAATGAATATAAGAAATTGCTTCCATCACCTACAAATGGGATGGCAATAACAGTTATGGTTTGGTTGTCCGTGAACCACCCACTGGTTGTATAAGTTACAGAGGCTGGTTTTGAAGATTCAATAACCGTAAAAGGGACGCTGTCAGCAGTACAGCCAAAAATGGATAAGTTCGTAACAGTGAGCGTATAGTTTCCAGGTTCATTTGTTGACAAATTCTCAGCTGTACCTACTAAAGTTCCATCTTCACTTTTCCATTCAAAGGAATATTGTGGTGCAGTAAATCCACTTTCAATCAAGGCATCGGTAGTGATTCCGGTATCAATATCGATACAAATGGTAGGAACGATAAGGACTGGTTTTGGTTTTTTGGTGATAGTAATTACCATCGGTTTTTCGGCAGGACAAATCACTGTTCCTGATGTTCCTGATTGGGCATAGCCATAAATAGTGGTTGAAACAGTGATGAAATCCCCTGGGAATTTTTCAGTGTTGTTGCTTCCTGGACCACCTGGATTAGTGAAATATCGTGTTACAGGAGCTGTATACGAAGGAAGTTCAAAAGATTCACATCTGGTGACAGGAGTAATAGGTGTTATAATTGGAGTGTTATAAATGGTGACAATAAAAGGGTCTTCATCAATGCAGGTAACTCTATTGTTGTTTTCTACATATACAAAAAGCGTTGCTGTGGTAGTTATTGGGGAATAAGGAGGCAGTAATTGCACTCCAGTTCCATAGGGACCATTTGAAGCGGTGTAATAACTTCCAATCCCTACTATGGTTGGTAAATTAAAACTATTGCAGGCATATTGATCTGCTATGTCATTTACAAAAGTGACTAAAACATATATGCTGTATTCCGATACACAGCTGTTAGTGACGGTAGCAGGAGCATAAACATAGATTGTTTTTGAGGTTTTCAAAATGGTACCGGGAGGTAAAACAGGATTTGTGGGCGATGGTCCGCCTGCAAATTCGTAATATTCTCCGTTTATCAAATTATCTAAAATATAATTTTGGCCACATCGAATAACTTCAACCGGTTTTGCATCAATTGCAGGCGATTTATTAATGGTAATTAAGAACTCTTCTTGCACATAACAGGGTCCGGAAGTAGCTTTGTCATAAAAATACATGATTTGCGTTGTCGTTACAGGATAGCCCACTGGCCGAAGCGCACCGGTTCCTAAAGTTCCCGTGAAATAATTTCCTGAATGTGCTACTGCAGGTAAATAATAGACGTCGCAATGCGGATCTGTATCTGCTAATACTGGTAAAGGTGCAATATTTACCGTAATGGTAAAACGTAAATTATCGGTACACGTTTGACCTGTGACATAAAACCAAAGTGTTGTAGTGGCATTAATGAATGTTCCGGCAGGAATAACTGTTCCGCCACCCGCAGGAGCAGTTCGATATTCTCCTACTGTTAATGCAGGCAGTTTGTAGGCAGAACAGGAATTTACATCTGTTGGAGGCGTGATGCTTAATAGATTAATAAAAACTTTAAATGTTTTTTCATCAGCACAATTTTTTGGAGACGTAGCTGTTTCTTTATAGACGTAGATTTGAGTAGTTGTATTTATTACTGTTCCTGCAGACAAAAGAGATCCGCTCTTGCTACTGCCTGTATAGTAGACGCCGCCATTGAGATCCGCCGGCAGGATATAGGATGTACATGCAAATTGATTTACATAATTCGGCAATGCAGTAAAGGGTATTATTGTGATATCAAAAGGGTTTTCTTGTGTACAAGACGGGGTAACCGTAGTGTCCTCAAACCATACATATATCCTGTTTATTCCCGGAGTATTTATTGTGGATCCAGCAGCTAATTGTGTGTTTCCTGGGGCGCTACTGCCTCCGCTTTGAGTGAAATATTTACCATAGGACAAAGGCGGAAGCTTATATTTTGTACAATAGGTTTCAGAAGCGGGTGTGATAGTACTTAAATTTGCAATAGTAATATTAAAAGAATCTTGGTTGGTACACACTCCGGATTGATTGAAAACATATAAATTAGTTGTCGTTGTAGATATCACGTTTCCGGCAAAAAGTTGTGTTCCAGTTCCACTAGTTCCAGTCCAATATTGTGCTCCGGCATTTAGCAATACAGGTAAGGTATAAGACGTACAAACAAACACATCGTTTAATACATCGACTTTAGGTAATGGAGATACTAATAATTGAAAACTAGTAACAACATAACAATTAGGATTTGTAATATTTTGTAAACGCACCCACAACGTTGCACTTGGCGATAACAATTGGTTGCTCGAATTTAGAGTTATGATGTTTGCATTGTTATTAGCTCCTACTAATGAGGAGTGAAAAGTAAGTATCTTGTCCGAGGTATTTTGAGAACCTATGATCGATGCAATTTGTGACGTCAAATTGAAATTAGCTTTTAAAGGGCTTTCAGATAAATTTCTGGAGCATAATGTTGCAGCTACCGGGGTATTTGCAATTTGTGGTGGCGGAACAATAAGCAATTGGAAAGACCTGATTTCATAGCATAATGTATTTGGGTTTTCAATTCTGACAAAAATTTGCTTGCCACTTTCAATACTCGCAATCGTCTGAAGGATTGGTACTGTGCCAGTATTCCCAATGGCATCTCCATTAGTTAGGTGATAGGAAATAATAGTGTCTGCGGGCAAATCATCTAAAACACCAGCTGTTCCGGACGATTGGTTAACGCCGGCTAGAATGATTATGCTGTTTTTATTTAAATCAAAATCAGAGGATGAAGCTCCGGTATCACAGGCGTAAATGTTAGGAACGGTATTTAATACACCAATCTTAGGATAAATTTCTATAATGATTTCATCGGTAACCGCGATGCATTCAGGTTCTTTATACGTGACACTGTAGGTATGAATTCCGGAACTAACCAGTGGAGTAATTGTGTTGAGGTCTAATGTTTCTCCTGTTTGTGCCGGAGAAAATGCTATTCCTTGTTTTTTCCATACAAAAGTGGTTCCGGGACTTAAACCCATTGCAGATAATGTTGGTAAAGTATTTCCAGGACAAATAGCAGTATTGTTCGCCACTGTGTAATCAAATCCTAATACATCTTGTCCGATGTTAAAGCTATTTGCTTCTAAAAAAATGGCAGAATCATAACCTGTATTATTTCCTCCATCGGCAATAACTAATTTGATGCGATAAATATGGTTGATATCTAAACCGGTCGCTGAAGCTAACATTGAAACAGTTTGTCCATTAAAATTTATTGCAGGACCAAATCCACTGCCGTTAAAAGCTCCAAAATAGTTAGGATTGGCAGAAGGACAATTCTGATTATAGGCATCATCTCTTATTGTCTCCACAGAAACCGGAACAGTTGTATTTGGAATTACGGCTAAATTTATATTTGAACTTCCAGCCGTTACATCTTTTAAAAGAAATGCAAATGCATCAGAGAAGTTACATTGGGAGGTTCCGTACTCTTCTGAAGCAAAAACAAAGGAGAAATTAAAATTAGGTGTTTTTGGTTGAAAATCAAATTCAATGTAACTCGCATTTATAGAATTAATAGTTATTCCTGATTGAGAAAGTAAATTTCTTTCCAAATCAGTATCGCCCAGCCAAGCTGAATTACCATCACTTAAAATAGTAGTATTGGGACTGATAATTTTATTAACATCTCCGGTACTCAAAACGACACCATTTGCGAACGGGAAATTTGCATTGCTGTTTTCAAAGTAACCAATACCATTTGTTGAGCCATAAAACGAACCGGATTTATAAGTGACATTGGTTCCGGATACACAAGGTGAATTGATTAAGATATCATTAATCAATTGATCCGCCGTGTAAGTAGATGTATTGATTGTTACCGATTGTGAAAAACAAACGGCATTAAATAATAATAAAAACAGGAGTTGAATTTTTTTCATATTATTAATTAATTGCATATTTCAAATATACAAAAAACCGATAAAAAGTAAATTAATACGATGCAATAGTATTTTTAAACATATTTGTGATTTTAATCCTATAATTTATTAAAAATTCTTCTCTGAAGAATAGAATCTTTAGTAATGCTATTATGAGTTTCCATATCGATTTTCTAAATGATTTTTCTAATTAAATACTATCTTTGTAACCTTAAAATAAACACATAAAATGACATTATCACAAATTCTTACGCCTTCGATCGAAAAAGCGGTTCAAGCCATATTTGGCATTGCTATTGACAAAGTAGAATTTCAAACTACACGCAAAGAATTTGAAGGAGATATCACTGTGGTTATTTTCCCATTGTTGAAAGTAGTCAAAAGTAATCCTGTAGAGCTAGGGAATAAAATAGGAACTTATTTAGTCGAAAACATGGTAGAAGTGAGTCGATTTAATGTTGTTTCAGGATTTTTAAATATTGTTATTTCTGATGACTATTATTTGGATTTCTTTAATGAAATAAAAGACGATTTACGCTTTGGTTTCGTTACTCCATCCCGAAGCGTCGGGACTGAAGACAAAGCCGTAATGGTGGAATATTCTTCACCAAACACCAATAAGCCATTGCATTTAGGTCACGTACGCAACAATCTTTTAGGATATTCGGTGGCAGAGATTATTAAAGCTTCTGGTAAAAAAGTGTACAAAACCCAAATCATTAATGATAGAGGAATCCATATTTGCAAATCGATGTTGGCTTGGCAAAAATTCGGAAACGGAGAAACTCCAGAATCAACAGGATTAAAAGGAGATAAATTAGTTGGTAATTATTATGTTGCTTTTGATAAAAAGTACAAAGAAGAAATAGCGCAATTAATAAGCGCAGGTAAAACAGAAGAAGAAGCAAAGAAACAAGCACCAATTATTTTGGAAGCGCAAGAAATGTTACTAAAATGGGAAGCAGGAGATGAACAGGTAATCACGCTTTGGAAAACTATGAACCAATGGGTTTATGACGGTTTTGCTATTTCGTATAAAAACCTTGGAGTCGATTTCGATAAATATTATTACGAAAGTAATACCTATTTATTAGGAAAAGATGTTGTTCAGATTGGTTTAGACAGAGGCGTTTTCGAAAAAGATCCGGATGGTTCCGTGTGGATTGATTTAACGGACGAAGGTTTAGACCGTAAAATTGTATTGCGTTCTGACGGTACTGCAGTTTATATGACGCAAGATATTGGTACGGCAATCCAGCGTGTGAAAGATTATCCAGATGTAGGCGGAATGGTTTATACCGTAGGAAATGAGCAGGATTATCACTTTAAAGTGTTGTTTCTTATCTTGAAAAAATTAGGTTTTGATTGGTCTAAAAACCAATTTCATTTATCATACGGAATGGTAGATTTGCCTTCTGGAAAGATGAAAAGCCGTGAAGGAACGGTTGTTGATGCCGATGATTTAATGCAGGAAATGATAGATACAGCGCAAAAAATAGCAGAAGATTTAGGGAAATTAGACACCTATTCTGCGGAAGAGAAAAGTGAGCTATATAAAACTATTGGTTTGGGTGCTTTGAAATATTATATTTTGAAAGTAGATCCTAAAAAGCGAATCCTATTTAATCCCGAAGAATCGGTAGATTTTGCCGGAAATACCGGTCCGTTTATTCAATATACGTATGCCAGAATTCAATCTATTATTCGTAAAGCGAATTTTGACTTTTCGAATAAATCAAAAGTTGCAATACTTCATGAAAAAGAGAAAGAATTGGTGAAACAGTTAGCGTTGTTTCCTGAAGTGATACAAAATGCAGCACAGCATCACAGTCCGGCTTTGCTTGCAAATTTCACCTATGATATAGTTCGGGAATACAACTCATTCTATCAGGCGGTTCCTATTCTTGGCGAAGAAGATTTCGAAAAGAAAATTTTCCGAGTTCAATTATCTAAAAAAGTAGCAGATACTATAGCGGCTTCCTTTAAACTATTGGGTATTAGTGTGCCGGCAAGAATGTAATAATGGCATGTTTTTTGCGTTAATAATTACTTAATAATTTAAAAATACGATTATGAAAAAATTTTCAATCTTAGCTTTACTTACACTTGTAATAAGTTCTTGTACAAATGATCCCGCTTCAGGAGGGAATGTAACCTTGAAAGCCTCCGCGGTGTCTACAACAGCTAAGACTTCTCTAAATTCTCGTACTGCTGCCTCTACAGTAGTTTTTACTGATTTTAAAATTAATATTGGGAATATCGAATTTGAAACCGACATGGAAGATGCGATGTACAGTATGGATCCCAAATATGATGACGTTAAACTTAATGGGCCATTTTTATTAGACTTGCTTGATCCAAACCTAACGTTAAGTCCATTTATTACTTCTGTAAATGTTCCGAATGCGAGATATGAGGAAATCGAATTTAAATTCGAAAAATCTACTTTACTTGATGAAATGAATGGTAAGACTTATTTGATTAAAGGAACCATAAATGGGAAACCATTTATTATCTGGAGCGATGAGGATGCCGAACTTGAATTGGATTTTGAAGACCAAAACAAAGATTTCACTATCAACAGTAATGATTTGTCTTTAAACATTAAAATACATCTTGATGCTTTAATGAATAAATTAACAACTTTGGCAGACCAAGGCCTATTATTAGATACCGATGGAGACGGAGTTATCGAAATTAGTACTGGTAATGAAGATAGTCACAACGATATTGGCGACTTCATAAAAAATTTACTAGAAAATGAAACAGATTTAGACGACAACGATTAATCTAAAGTTAATTGATCGTATAATAAAAGAGGCTATCTGAAGAAGATAGCCTCTTTTTATTTATAATACTATTTAAACTTCAAAATCAAATGCTTAAATTTGCGCCTTAATTAAAGAGAAAAAAAAGTATGTTCGATAATTTAAGCGATAAACTAGATAAAGCCTTTCATATACTTAAAGGTCACGGAAAAATCACGGAAGTAAATGTAGCCGAAACGTTGAAAGAAGTTCGAAGAGCCTTGCTTGATGCGGATGTCAACTTTAAAATCGCCAAAGATTTTACCACCAAAGTAAAAGAAAAAGCAATTGGACAGGATGTATTGACAACGCTTCAACCTGGACAATTACTAGTAAAGTTAGTAAAAGATGAATTGACAGAATTAATGGGTGGTGATGTTGCCGGAATCAATCTTTCCGGGAATCCAACGGTTATTTTGATGGCTGGTTTGCAAGGTTCGGGGAAAACTACTTTCTCGGGGAAATTAGCGAATTATCTTCTTACAAAAAAGAACAAAAAACCACTTTTGGTGGCCTGTGATATTTACCGTCCAGCGGCAATTCAACAATTATATGTAGTTGGAGATTCGATAGGAGTGGAGGTATATTCTGAGCCAGAAAATAAAAATCCGGTTGAAATTGCTCAAAACGCAATCAAACATGCAAAAGCAAATGGATTCAATGTCGTGATTGTCGATACTGCTGGTCGTTTAGCTGTCGATGAGGAAATGATGAACGAAATAGAACGTGTTCATAAAGCCATCGAGCCACAAGAAACCTTGTTTGTAGTGGATGCAATGACCGGACAAGATGCTGTGAATACAGCAAAAACCTTCAACGAAAGATTAAATTTTGATGGAGTTATTTTGACTAAATTGGATGGAGATACGCGTGGTGGAGCAGCAATTTCGATCAAATCAGTTGTTAATAAGCCCATTAAATTCGTAGGTACAGGGGAAAAGATGGATGCCATTGATGTGTTCTATCCAATTCGTATGGCCGAAAGAATTTTGGGAATGGGAGATGTTGTGTCTTTGGTCGAAAGAGCCCAAGAGCAATTTGATGAAGAAGAAGCACGAAAAATCCAAAAGAAAATTGCCAAAAATGAATTCGGTTTTGATGATTTCCTTTCTCAAATTCAACAAGTAAAGAAAATGGGTAATATGAAAGATTTGGTTGGAATGATACCAGGTGCTTCAAAAGCCATGAAAGATGTGGAAATAGAAGACGATGCTTTCAAACATATTGAAGCCATTATTCACTCGATGACTCCAGTTGAAAGGAGCAAGCCGGCTCTAATTGACGTGAAAAGAAAAGCCCGAATAGCTAAAGGCTCCGGTACCAAAATCGAACAGGTGAATCAATTGATGAAACAGTTCGAACAAATGAGCAAGATGATGAAAATGATGCAAGGGCCAGGAGGTAAAAACCTTATGAAAATGATGGGTGGTATGAAAGGTGGAATGCCAGGAATGAGATAAAATGAGTAAAAAGCCGAAAGTCTTAAAGTTGTAACGACTTTAAGACTTTCGGCTTTAATACATTAAACTAAATAAAAATGCAATTACTAGACGGAAAAAAAACTGCGGAAGATATAAAAAGCGAGATTGCTATTCAAGTGCAGAAAATGAAAGCTGACGGGCAGAAAGTGCCTCATTTAGCAGCGGTTCTTGTTGGGTCAAACGGCGCAAGTTTGACTTATGTTGGCAGCAAAGTAAGATCATGTCAACAAATAGGATTCGAATCTACATTGGTTTCTTTAGCGGAAGACATCTCGGAAGTTGAATTATTGGCAAAAATCAAAGACCTCAATGAAGATGATGAATTAGACGGTTTCATTGTTCAATTGCCTTTGCCCAAACACATCGACGAGCAGAAAATCCTGATGGCTATTGATCCTGATAAAGATGTGGATGGATTTCATCCAACCAATTTTGGAAAAATGGTTTTAGAAATGGAAACGTTTTTGCCTGCAACGCCTTATGGAATAATGGAATTGTTAGAACGTTACAAAGTAGAAACAGCGGGCAAACATACTGTTGTTATTGGACGAAGCCATATTGTGGGTCGACCAATGAGTATTTTGATGAGTCGCAAAGGTTATCCAGGGGATTCAACTGTAACTCTTACGCACAGCAGAACCAAAAATATAGAAGAATACACTAAAAATGCCGATATCATTATTACGGCTTTAGGAGTTCCTAATTACCTAAAAGCAGATATGGTGAAAGAAGGTGTTGTGGTTATTGATGTGGGTATTACCAGAGTGGAAGATAGTTCACATCCAAAAGGATATGTGATTACCGGTGATGTTGATTTTGAAAATGTAAGTAAAAAAGCATCGTTTATTACTCCGGTTCCGGGTGGAGTAGGACCTATGACCATTGCAATGTTATTGAAAAATACGCTTTTGGCACGGGAAATGAAAAGAAATAAATAAAGAGAAAATAGTTTTGATTGAAAGCCTTAGACACCAGTTTAAGGCTTTTTTTAGTTTAAAAATGTATAAAATTCTGATAATTGATGCGGAAATAGAATTTAAAGAATACTTTTGTACCACTTAAAAAAAGACCTTTAAAATGGACGATTATTATTCGGAAATGTTGAACTAATATAGCGCTTGAACGATTTTCAAGAGGCTGTACATAAACCTATAGAATTTTTGAAATGAGAGCTTTTTACAAAAACAATAACGGATTAATTGCCACCGCTGAATGGACTCCAAACTGCTGGATAAATATTGAATGTCCTACCAAAGCCGAAAAAAAATATTTACTCGACGAATTACAAATTCCTGAAGCATTTTATAACGACATTGAAGATATTGACGAAAGACCAAGGATAGAAATTGAAAATGGTTGGACTTTGATTATCATGCGAATTCCTGTGAAGAGTAATGATGTGAAGTTGCCTTTTCATACGATTCCTGTTGGAGTTGTTTTTAAAGGAGAAGTTTGTATTACCATCAGTTTTCATAAAACGGAAATGCTTACTGATTTTGTAACCTATACCAAACGTAAGAATATAAACATTAAAGACAACTTCGATTTAGTGCTCAAATTATTGCTTTCTTCCAGTGTTTGGTTTTTGAAATATTTAAAGCAAGTCAATCAAAAAATAAGATTAGCCGAGGACAATTTAGAAAAGTCAATTAAAAATGAAGAATTACAAGCGTTGCTTCAAATAGAAAAATGTTTGGTATTCTTTATGACTTCCTTGAAAGGGAATGATATCCTATTGCATCGAATCAAGAATATAAAGTCCCAAAAAGAATATTTTGATTTAGATTTACTGGAGGATGTTGAAATTGAATTGCGTCAGGCACAGGAAACCACTAATATTTATAGCGACATCTTAACGGGAACTATGGATGCGTACGCTTCTGTGATTTCTAATAACATGAATACGATTATGAAGCAGATGACTTCGATTTCGATTATTCTGATGATTCCAACATTGATTGCCAGTTTGTACGGAATGAATGTGCCTAATGATTTACAAGACAATCGTTATGGAATCTGGATTGTCATTTCTGTATCTGTTTTATTATCTGCTTTTGGTGTGTTTTTGTTCAAAAGAAAAAGATGGTTTTGATAGAAATAGATTTCAACTTTAAATTTCACTATTCCTGAGACTATGGATTTACTTTAATAGTGTATCAAAAAGTTTTAATTTTCCAAAATAATGATTTTGAAATAAAAGTATAATACTATGTTTAGGGTTAAATAATAGCTGTATACACCAAATAATGGTCTTTTTTAGAGTTAAAGCGCCTTGTTAATGATGGCTTTATGAAATATTTTTCGCATAATTTAGGATAGGCCAAATTTATAAACTACATTTATTTCTCAAATAAATTACTATCTAATGAGAAAAAAATTACTGTTTTTATTCGTACTTTGTTTTGGTATCACTCACGCTCAAAAGGACTACTTGAACTATGAAAACCTTACTAAAAGTCTAAAAGAGCTTGACGCCAAAAGTAAATATTGCACTGTAAAATCAATTGGTAAAAGTAGTGGAGGTAGAGAAATATGGGTAGTAACAATTTCCGAATCAACCACTCCAAAACCAGCTTTGCTTATCACAGCCGGGCTTGACGGAAAATACCGTGCTGGTACACAGATCACCTTAAAAATGATTGATAACGTATTGAAAAACGAGAAGTTAGCTGCGATTTTAAAAGAAAAAACGATTTATTTTGTTCCTGCTGTAAATCCGGATGCCATAGATGCTGCTTTTGGTGCTGTAAAAATGGAAAAGCGCGGTAACGATAACAAAACAGATGATGACAGAGACGGTAAAATAGGCGAAGACCCTTTTGAAGATTTAAATAAAGATGGTTTAATTACGCAACTTCGGATTGAAGATGTAACAGGAAGTTTCATTGAAAGCCCAGAGGATTCCCGTGTTTTAATAAAAGCAGATCCAACAAAAAATCAGGTTGGCAAGTATGTTTTAATTTCAGAGGGAATTGATACCGATAAAGACGGAATGTTTAATGAAGATTTTTCAGAAGGAGTCAATATCGACAAAAATTTTACTTTTGACTATCCTGCTTTCGAAAAAGGGGCAGGAGTTTATGTAGCTTCTGAGCCAGAAACCAGGGCACTTCTTGATTTTTTATATTTGAATCAGAATATTTATGGTGTACTTACTTTTGGGATGCACAATAATTTATCTGAGACTCCAAAGTATGATAGTAAGTTAGCTAGTTCTAGAATTATTAAAGGATGGTTAGAAAAAGATAGTAAAGCAGCAGAGCAGGTTTCTAAATTATATACCCAAAAAGCGACAATCAAAGGCGGCCCTAAAATGCCGATGACCAAAGGAAATTTTGCGCAAACCGCTTATTTCCATGCAGGGAGATTCAGTTTTTCAACACCAGGCTGGTGGGTTCCTAAAGTAGAGGCTAAAAAAGATTCGCTGTATTCTAAATTAGAAAAGCCAGCAGAAAAAGATAAAGAGGAATTAAATTCAGAAGTCTCTTTTTTAAAATGGGCTGATAGCCAAAATATAAAAAATGTTTTTGTTGACTGGTCAGTTATTAAACATCCTGATTTTCCAAATCAAAAAGTAGAAGTAGGAGGTTTTATCCCTTATGCTCTGAATAATCCACCTGTGAAATTTTTAGAAGAAACAGCGAATAAACATGTGCTTTTTGTGGAAGAACTTTTGGCAGCCATGCCAAAAATTGAAACAAATGTTCCCGAAGTAGAAAAGATAAAGGAGAACTTATACCGAGTCACTATAAAAGTGGCCAATAAAGGGTTGCTGCCTACTTATACTGAAATAGGAGATAAAATCCGATTTGTTTCTAAAATGAAAACAGAAATTCTACTCCAAAAAAATCAAATCATGGTTTCTGGCAGGAAATATTTTATCCGTAATAGTATGCAAGCGGATGAATCAGAGGAATATTCATGGCTGATTTCAGGTACAGGAAAAGTGACGATCACTACAGGTTGTGCCACTGCAGGATTTAAAGAGGTAATTGCTGATTTGAAATAATAAGTTGACTTCAAAAAAATAAAAAAGGATATTGAATCCTCACCGATAAAAAGTAAAAAAATGAAAAAATACATACTACTCAGCTTGTTCAGTTTTATTTTTTGGGTTACTAATGCTCAAAAAAATGGTATTGCTCCACAAGATTTAAATGGCATCCGTGCCATTGGTTCCCCTGCTAATCCCAAAGTAAAAATGACTTGGGATCAGTACCATGATTATGCACAGGTGACTCAGCTAGGAAGTGATTTGGTGAAAGCCTATCCAAATTTAGTTAAAATGGAATCCGTAGGGAAATCCTATGAAGGAAGAGATCTTTGGGTATTAACGATCTCTGATTTCGATTCCGATAAAGTTGAAAACAAGCCTGGTTTTTATATCGATGGCGGAATTCACGCAAATGAAATGCAAGGTGTTGAGGTTGCCATGTATACGGCATGGTATTTAGCGGAAAGTTTTCAAACTATTAAATTCATAAATACTTTATTAAAAGAAAAGGTGTTTTATATTGTAATGACTATCAGTCCTGACGGGCGGGAAAATTTTATTTACAAACCGAACAACTCTAATACCTCTCGTTCAGGAATGCGTCCTTTTGATAATGATGGTGACGGTCTGGTAAATGAAGATACGCTTGATGATTTAGATAACGACGGGAATATCGTGATGATGCGTAGAAAATCAAAAATAGGACGATGGAAAACAGATCCTAAATATCCTACTCGCATGTATCAGGTCAAAGGAGATGAAATAGGAGACTATGAAATGTTAGGGTATGAAGGTTTAGATAACGATAAAGATGGTTTAGTAAATGAGGATTTGATTGGGACGTATGATCCAAACCGAGATTGGGGATGGAATTGGCAACCTAATTATGTTCAAAATGGGGCATTGTTTTATCCAGGTACACTTCCTGAAACCCGTGCTATAAAAGCCTTTATTATCAATCATCCCAATATTGCCGGAGCACAAAGCTACCATAATTACGGCGGAATGTTTTTAAGAGGTCCTGGCGCTGCAGAAGACGATGCGTTATTTGCTCCACAAGATATTGAAGTGTACGATAATATTGGAAAGTTAGGGGAAAAAATGATTCCGGGTTATAATTATTTTGTAATTCACAAAGACTTGTACACTGTTTATGGTGGAGAAATTGATTTTTTGTCTTTGACTCGAGGGATATTTACTTTTAGTAATGAATTGATGACTTCCTATAAGTTATTTAACCAAAAAAATACCGCTGGACGATGGGATAATGATGAATTCAATGAATTTGATAAATACCTGTTGTTTGGTGATGGCTATGTAGAATGGAAGGCGTTTAATCATCCGCAGTTTGGCGATATTGAAATAGGAGGTCCTAAAAAGAATTACATTCGGAATCATCCGGGGTTCATGATCCAGGAAGATGCACACAGAAACATGGCGTTTTCATTGTACCATGCGTATCAGACTCCAAAATTAGAAATTGTAGGTATTGAAACTGAAAAGCTTTCAGGGGATTTAGTTGCTGTGACTGCCACAATTATGAATACAAGGATCATTCCAACCCATTCGCGACATGATGTAAAAAACAAGATAGAGCGTCCTAATTATATCAGTTTAGCGGGTAGTACCGTTGTAGCGGGTATGACAGTTCAAAACGAAGATTTGAATTTATTTACAGAACAAAAATTCAGTCCAGAGACCATTGCAGTACCTATTATTGAAGGGATGGGTAATGTAAAAGTAAGATGGATCGTTAAAGGAAATCCCTCAGGTGCAATGGTAAACGTTTCCAGTGCCAAAGGCGGAACAGTCTCTGAGAAAGTAAAATAGATAAATACTACTGTGGTTTTTAATCAGTACAAACGTGTAATTTGTTTTAGAGTGAAGTGCTATTCAGTACGCTTTAAAATGGTTTCTAAAAACCCAGACTAGCTCTGGGTTTTTTATTTATAATTGTTTTTTAATAATCGCCTCGTCCTTTAAATCTAGGATCATCTCTTTTGATAAATTCCGTTCTTCTTTTTGGTACTTCTACTTTTGGTAAACTGGCTTCTTCGGTTTTGATCGAAGGTTCGATGAGTTCGTTTAATTCTTTGATTTCGGCATCAGTCAAATCACGGAAACGACCCACAGGAATGTCCAGCGAAATATTGATAATTCGGATGCGTTTTAATGCCGTAACTTCATACCCCAGGTATTCGCACATTCTACGAATTTGACGGTTTAAACCTTGTGTCAACACGATTTTAAAAATGGTAGAACTAATTTTTTCTACCTTACATTTTCGGGTGACGGTGTCTAAAATTGGTATGCCATTTCCCATTTTTTCAATAAAACGATCGGTGATGAGTTTGTTGACCGTTACGGTATATTCTTTTTCGTGATTGTTTCTTGCACGTAGTATTTTATTGACGATATCGCCGTCATTGGTCATAAAAATCAATCCTTCACTGGCTTTGTCTAATCGTCCTATAGGGAATATACGTTTGGGGTAATTGATGTAATCTACAATATTATTGCGAACCTCCAGATTTGTAGTGCATTCGATTCCTACCGGTTTGTAGAAAGCAAGATAAATAGGTTTTTCGTTTTTCTCACGGATTAGTTTACCGTCAATACGCACTTCATCATTTGGTGAAACTTTAGTGCCTAATTCCGGTACGACTCCATTGAGGGTTACTCGACCTTCTGCAATGATTTTGTCAGCTTCGCGGCGGGAGCAATACCCGGTTTCTCCTATGAATTTATTGAGTCGTTTTAGATTTTCTTCCATGATACAAAAGTAATGAATTTGGAAATAGTTATAGGAGTTTTGTATAATCTTTGTCATTTGGACAAAGCAGAAATGGCATAACGATAATACTATTCTGATGGTGTTTGTTCTACTCCGTTTCAAATAAAAAGCGGGAGACTTTTTTATACAACCCATCGTCATGCATGCTATGCCCTAACCCATTAGTTTCAATGAAAATAGAATTTTTCCAGGTGCTGGCTATTTTTTTTCCTTCTTCAAATAAAACAACTGTATCATTAGTGTCATGAGCGATTAATCCTTTTGTTTTTATTTTAGTAGCAAAATGCTTGGCTGAGAATTTTTCAAGTTTTAGTTTAAAATGGTGTAGATAATGTGCTTCAAGTCCTTTTGAAATTTTAGAGTTTAAACTCAACATTGCAATATAATTATCGAGAATAATTTTGAAATCACTCGGCGATCCTAAAATCACCATTTTCTCAATAGTGTTGTTTTGATAAACAGATTGATAATACAAGCAGGTTTTTCCTCCTAAGGAATGGCCAATTAGGTATTGCGGTTTAAATTTTTGAACTATAAAATCAATAGATTTCGCATATTGGGGAATATTAAATTCCTTTCCACTTGATAAGCCATGAGCAGGAGCGTCGATTGCTATGATTGTACTACCGGATTTTTTTAAATAGGGTACCATTTTTTTCCAGCGTGAGGCATTGCTTTCCCATCCATGCACGAGGAGTATTACAGTATTATTTCCTTTCCAAGTATAGGTTTGAATGTCGTGTCCGTTATGCTGAAAAGTTTCCGCAGCTGTTTCTTGTAGTATTTTAGGAAGTTTTGCAGCAGTAAGCCTGCCTTCTCGGGGTTCGCTAAAAAGAGAATAAGCAAGTTGGGTTGCCTTGTCAAGAAATACGTAGCTTAATAAATTTACGTATAATCCAATAGTTTTAGTAAACAGATAATAAAGTATTTTTTTCATAAAAAAAAAGTCCCGATTGGTATCGGGACTTAACTATAATTAGAATTTAGAAAACAATTGTTCCATTTTCTCTTTTTCTTCGTCAGCCAATACACTGTCGACTAATATTCTTCCGGAGTGTTCATCAGTAATGATTTTTTTTCTGGAAGCAATTTCTACCTGTGTTTGTGGGGGTATCGTGAAGAAAGATCCTGCAGAGGCTCCTCTTTCGATAGAAACAACAGCTAAACCATTGCGAACACTTGTTCGGATTCTAGTGTATGCTTTTAGCAATCGTTCTTCTATTAAAGCTTGGTATTCTTGTGATTTCTCAGTTAAGAACGCTTCTTCTTTAGCTGTTTCTGCCATAATGGCGTCTAACTCTGATTTTTTATGCTTTAAGTGATTTGACTTCGCTTCTAATCTTTCTTTAGAACTAGAAATTACTTCTTTCTTGTGTTCGATTGAAGCTTTCATTTCTTTAATTTGTTTTTCAGACAACTGAATTTCTAATTCTTGAAATTCAATTTCTTTAGTCAACGAATTAAATTCTCGGTTGTTACGAACCGTTTCTTGTTGCTTAGTATATTTTTTGATGGACTCTTTGTGCTCATCAATTGCATTCTTTTTTACTTTGATTAGATCCTCAACAACTTCGAGTTCTCCTTTCAGTTTTTCTGAACGGGTGCTTAAACCTGCAACTTCATCTTCTAAATCGTCTACTTCTAAAGGAAGTTCTCCTCTTACGTTTCTGATTTCGTCAATTCTAGAGTCAATAAGTTGTAAATCATAAATTGCTCTTAACTTGTCCTCAACACTTAATTCTTTCGTATTCGCCATATTCTATAAGTACTTAACTGGATTTGAATTTTCTTCTGATAAAATAACTGCAAAATTAAGGATTTTTTTCCGAAGATACTCAACAATATAATTTTTTGTATAACGTTCGCTTTCAAAATGTCCTATATCGGCCAAAAGCAACTTGTTTTCGGCCTCATAAAATTGATGGTACTTCAAATCGGCAGTCAAATAGGCGTCTGCTCCGGCCTGAATTGCATTTTTTATGGCAAAACTTCCCGCTCCGCCAAGCACAGCTACTTTTTTAATTGTTGCACCTGTAAAACCGGAATGCCGAATTCCGCCGCACTCCATTTTTTCTTTTGCAAAAAGCAGAAACTCTTTTTCATTCATGGGATTTTTTAATTCGCCTATCATGCCTAAGCCAATATTTTGGTGTTGGTTTTGCAATTCATAAATTTCATAGGCCACTTCCTCATAGGCGTGGCTATTGAATAAGGCTTTCAGGATTTTTTTTTCTAAATGTTTTTCGAAAGTGACTTCGATTTTGATTTCGTCACCTTGTACAAATTCAAATCGTTCTCCAACCTGCGGATTGCTGTGCTCGTTTCCCATATAGGTTCCAATTCCTTTCGAATTAAAACTGCAATTTGCATAATTCCCAATCGTTCCCGCTCCTGCGTCAAAGAGGGCATTTCGTACTTCTTCCGCATTTTTAGGAATCGTGTAGGTTACTAATTTCCGAATGAAGTTTTGCTTTGGAATCAGGATTTTAGTATGTATTAATCCTAATGCATCACTAAATATTTTATTTACACCTTCTTGATGATTGTCTAGCGCAGTGTGAACGGCATATATAGCTATGTCATTTTTTATGGCTTTGATAACAGCGCGTTCCACGTAGTTTTTACCCGTTATTTTTTTCAATCCAGAAAATAAGATGGGATGAAAACAAACCACCAGATTGCATTTTTTTGCAATTGCTTCGTCAATTATATTTTCTAAAGCATCATGGCAAACTAAAATACCTGTAGCCTCCGTTTCCTGATCGCCAACCAATAGTCCTACATTGTCAAAATCTTCAGCATAGGCGAGTGGCGCCATTTCTTCGAGTACGTCTATTATTTCTTTGATTTTCATGTTTTTGACTCTGATTTACACAGATATATATTTATACACAGATTCAAAGTTATTTTTAATTTGCGAAAATTTGTGAAATCTGTGTTAGATTTTTAAATCAAAGATAATTTATTCTACTTTCGTAAAATGAATTTACTTCGAAAATTACTATTCCCTTTTGCCGTTTTGTATGGTTTAGTAACGTGTATTCGAAACTTTCTTTTCGATAAAGGGGTTTTAAAATCATACTCGTTTGAATTGCCCATTATTGCTGTTGGGAATCTTAGTGTTGGAGGAACCGGAAAAACGCCCCAAATTGAATATTTGATTCGCTTGCTTTCGGATAAATATAAAATTGCTACACTAAGTAGAGGCTATAAAAGGCAATCTAAAGGTTTTATTTTGGCAGAAGCCACTTCGAATGCGGAAACCTTGGGAGATGAACCTTTTCAGTTTTATCAAAAATTCCCATCGATTCAAGTTGCGGTTGATGCCGACAGAAAAAATGGAATAGAGCAATTGCTTTCGCAATCCATAAAACCAGAAGTGATTTTGCTTGATGACGCTTTTCAACATCGAAAAGTAAAAGCGGGTTTTTATATTTTATTGACTTCTTATGGTGATTTATATTCGGATGATTGGATGTTGCCAACCGGGAATTTACGCGAAAGCCAAAGCGGAGCGGCAAGAGCGAATGTGATTATGGTGACTAAATGTCCTCATAACCTTTCATTTGAGGAGCAGGATGACATTAAAAAGAGGCTAAAAGTTGGTAAAAATCAAGAATTATATTTTACTTTTATAGCATACGATGGTTATATTTATGGTGAAAATTTAAAGATAAAGGGGAATGAAATTCAAGATGCTGCTAAGGTACTAGTGGCAGGAATTGCAAAACCGGAACCATTTTTCGCCTATTTTAAGGATACTAATGAGGTCTGTTTGTCTTTTCCGGATCATCATAATTTTACCGATAAAGACATTTTAGAAATTAAAAAGTTAGCTCAAAACAACATGATTATCACTACCGAAAAAGATTATATGCGATTGAAAGGAAGTTTACCAAGCGGACAACTCTTTTATCTGCCTATAAAAAGTACTTTTATTTCCGGGAGTGAAAATTTTGATAAAACAATTACAGATTATGTGGGAACAAGTACAGGAAACCGTTAGTTACATTAAGCAAAGAATTGATTTTACGCCAGAATATGGTGTGATTTTAGGATCAGGATTAGGGAGTTTTACCGATGAAATGAAGGTAGAATATACACTGCCCTACAATGAAATTTTAAATTTCCCTGTATCGACGGTACCAGGTCATAAAGGGGCCTTGGTTTTTGGAACAATAGGCGGTAAGAAAGTAGTGGCCATGCAGGGACGGTTTCATTTTTACGAAGGCTATTCGATGACTGAAGTGACTTTTCCGGTGCGAGTGATGAAGTTTTTAGGGATTGAGAAATTAGTGGTTTCAAATGCATCAGGCGGTGTGAATCCGGCTTATAAAGTAGGCTCTATTGTGATGCTTACGGATCACATCAATATGACGCCGGAGCACCCTTTACGTGGGAAAAATGACGAACGTTTTGGACCTCGTTTTGTAAATATGAGTGAGCCGTATTCGAGAAAAATGATTGCAAAAGCGACTGAATTAGCTAAGCAACTTCATATCGAGGTTCATGAAGGAATTTATCTGGGGCTTCAAGGGCCTACTTTTGAAACTTTGGCTGAATATAGAATGGTCAAGATTCTTGGTGCAGATTGTGTTGGGATGTCAACCGTTCCTGAAGTAATTGTGGCCCGTCACATGGATCTGGAGACCTTTGGAATTTCTGTAATTACGGATATGGGTAATGAAGAAAGTATTGGCACTATTTCACACGATGAAGTATTGGAAGCAGCAAAAAAAGCTGAACCGCAAGTGAGGAGTCTTATTAAAGAATTGATTTTAAACTATTAATGACTAGATGTATTCAGCGATTGTTATGTAAAATTCCTCTGGGGCGAACGGTTTTGTAATGACTTCATTCATTCCAAAAGACAAGAGCATTTTGCGGTTTTCATGCAATGTGATCGCCGTAAACGCTATGATGGGGGTGGTTTTATCAAATATTCTAATCAATTCTGTAGCGATTGTGCCGTTGATACCCGGTAAATGAGCGTCCATAAGAACCAAGTCAAATTTGCTTTTTCGAACTAAATCAATGGCATCTTCCCTATTGTCAACTAATTCACAAATGATTCCTTTATTGATGAGTATCTTTTTAGTGATCATTTGGTTGATTTTATTGTCCTCTACCAAAGTATTTTTTATTCAACAATTTTGAATCATAGTTTGCTTTTGGTTTGGTTTCTTCTTGTAGTGGTTGTTCGCTTATTTTAAAGTCCAGCAGGAATGAAAATGTAGATCCTTCTCCTAACAGTACTTTTTAGTTTAATTTGGCCGCCCAGTATTTTAATTAATTTTTTTATGATAGTTAATCCTAGCCCCGTGACGCCATATTTTTGATTTACTTCTATGGGACTTTGGGAAAAATTGTCAAAAACACTTGCCAGTTTATCTTCGGGGATTCCAATTCCGGTATCAGTAATTTCATAATATAAAGTTGCATTTTCATTCTGCAAAGAGTGCAGTTTGGTAATTACGTGTACGGCTCCGTTTTGTGTAAATTTTAGCGCATTGTTGATTAAATTTCATTTGGGTTTTCTACCAATAACAAATGGGTAATTCCGTTGATGGCATTCAGAGGGGTTTAAAACTTGAAAATAAAGTCGCGCTCTTAGAGAACGTTTCTATGGCGTTATCATACTCTTTTAAATCAAAATAAATTTTACCCAGATTATAATTCTGAAGTGCTTGATCTTCTATGTTTTTATTTCGAGTCGCATAAAGGATTGCTTTTTGAGGGTGTAGCAGTGCCTCTTTTAATTGTTAGTTTGAATGCTGGAGTTCCTTAACTAGTGTAATATAAAATACTGTCCGTTTTCTCTGTAGATTGAGGAAACAGTGAGGAGTAAAAAACAATAATAAACACGAAAAAATAATTCATTTGTAATTAAATTTTTTCGTGGTTATTTTCTGTCAATAGTATTAGGTCAATTATTCTGGATGAATAACCAATTTCATTATCATACCATCCAACTACTTTTACCATTTTATCAATAACCGAAGTGAGTTGAGCATCGAATATACAAGAATTTTTATTGCCAATGACATCAACTGAAACAATTGGGTCCTCGGTATAATCTAAAATACCTTTTAAAGTAGTTTGTGCAGCATTTTTGAAGGCGGCATTTATTTCCTGTATTGTTACTGTGCGCTTTACATTGAATGTGATGTCAGTCAAGGAGCCGTCAGGGACAGGTACCCGGATGCCGCAACCGCCAATTTTACCTTCAAACTCGGGAAATATTTTTGTCAACGCTTTTGCAGCGCCAGTTGTTGTGGGTACAATAGATTGACTTGCTCCTCTGGCGCGACGCAAGTCTTTATGTGGTTGGTCGTGCAGACTCTGGTCTGTGGTGTACGAGTGAATCGTAGTAATGTAGGCTTGTTCTATACCGCAAAGGTCATTGATTACTTTGATCATTGGAGCGGCATTATTGGTAGTACAGCTGGCATTTGATATAATGGTTTCCGTTCCGTCAAGTATACAGTCATTGACACCTAAAACGACTGTTTTGATAGTGTCTACTTCTGATGGTGCGGAAAGGATTACTTTTTTGGCCCCAGCCAAGATATGGGCATTCAGCGCTTCAAAAGTCTTGTATTTACCTGTGGATTCGATTACGTAATCAATGTCTACACTTTTCCAGTCCAGATTGGAAATGGTTTTTTCATGGAAAAACAAAAAATGATTTCCGTCTACCAGAATTCCTTTTTCATCATCGCTGACCGTAAAGGGTAACACCCCGTGAATACTATCATATTTCACTAAATGGGCCATTGTTTTCTTGTCGGCAATATCATTTATGGCAACAACTTCTATTGAGGGATGGTTTAAAAGTAATCGGAATAAATTTCGGCCGATTCTTCCAAAACCATTTATGGCTATTCTAGTTTTCAAATGGATTCATTTATTCGTTTATTCGTTTATTCGTTTATTTGGTTAACCGATTAAACAAATAAACGAAGAAACTATTTATAATATATGTTTTTGTGCTTTGTAAGAGGACCGAACTAATGGTCCGCTTTCTACATGACGGAACCCTAGTTCTAAACCAAATTTCTCGTATACTGCAAATTGATCGGGTGTTATGAATTCTTTTACCGGCAAATGTTTTTTGCTGGGTTGCAAGTACTGACCTATTGTAACAATATCCACATTGGCTTCCCGCAAGTCCCGCATGGTTTGAAAAACTTCGGCTTCCTGCTCGCCCAGACCTAGCATAATACCTGATTTTGTTCTCTTAATTCCTTTTTCTTTCAAGTAGCGTAATACGGCTAAACTTCTGTCGTATTTTGCCTGAATGCGGACTTCACGGGTTAATCGGCGTACCGTTTCTACGTTATGCGAAACTACTTCAGGATTGGCTTCTACGATACGGTCAATATTTCTTTCGATACCTTGAAAATCAGGAATCAGCGTTTCCAGTGTTATATTGGGGTTCATTCTTCGAATGGCTTTTACGGTTTCTATCCAAATGATTGAGCCGCCATCTTTTAAGTCATCTCTGTCAACGCTGGTAATCACGGCGTGTTTGATATTCATGATTTTGATAGAACGCGCTACCTTCTCGGGCTCATCCCAATCTACGGTTTCGGGTCTTCCTGTTTTTACCCCGCAAAAACCACAAGAGCGCGTACAAGTGTTTCCCAGAATCATAAAAGTTGCTGTTCCTTCACCCCAGCATTCACCCATATTAGGGCAACTTCCGGAGGCACAAATTGTATTTAAGCTATATTTGTCCACTAAGCCACGAAGCTCAGTGTATTTTTTTCCTATTGGGAGTTTTACCTTCAACCATTTTGGCTTTGCAGTTGGTAAAGTATTTTCTAAAACTATTTCCATATTTAAATTTTCAAAGTACAAAGATAAGGAATAGAGTTTATTTGTAGATTCGTTTCGTTGTTTATTTGAATAAAGAGATACGGATACTTTGGCAGTACTAGAGTCGCTTTTCTTAGGAAGTAGTCGTTCTGATTTTCGGTATATCCATGCTTTTTGCTATGTTTCTCGAAATGGCGGCAAGGGATACCACTACCATCAGAGCTCAATTAGATTAAGGTACACTCGTAAAAAAAATCAGGTATAAAAAAGCTTCAAAATGAATGGAATCTTTTTTATATCTGCTATTTGTTTTCTATTTCATTTTTGGAATTATTCAATTTGTTAGAGTTTTATGGAATAATGAAGTATATGTTTTTCATGGTTGTGAAGATGTAGAAAATTCTCAAGGATATGTAAGTAATTATAAAGAAGGAGATATTATAGGAAGACCGTTAGTTTATTTTACTTTTTTTGGAATAGTGACGAGTCTGATAATAGACATATATTGAATTTAAAAAACAAGATAAACTTTTTAAGTAAGTTACCCTTTTTGATATTTCCAATAATAATTTTGGGGCTTTTATATTTTTTTGGTTTAGATAATAAATTTGAAAATCAAAAAATAGATTTGCTATATTTTTTAAGATAAATTTACCTTCTACTTTTAATGATTTCTGCCAATAATTTCTTGGCACGAAGCAACTTAATTTTGACATTACTTAGCGGCTCATCAATCTTGTTTGCAATTTCCTGGTAACTCATTTCCTGAAAATAACGCAACTGTATCACCTCTTGATAATGGGGTTTCAATTCTTTAATGAATTGCAGTAATCGGGAAAGATTTTGTTCCGTTATCAATTCATCTTCCGCAGATGGAGTAGTGTCGGCAATATTGTAGGCTTGCTGGTCGTGTTCATCGGTAATTTCTACAAAAAGACTCGATTTTTTTTTCCGCAATAAATCGATGTGAACGTTTTTTGCAATAGCAATAAGCCAGGTGTTGAACTGGAATTCCGCATTGTAAGTGGCTATTTTATCAAAAGCTTTCGAGAACGTCTCAATGGTGATATCTTCGGCATTGGTTTCGTTTTCGGTGCGTTTCAGCATAAAACCATATACTTCATTCCAGTAATGATTCAACAGAAAAGTGAAGGCAACTTGATCGCCTTGTTTTGCTTTTTCTATCTGTTCGTTTATTTCCAATGGACTGGTTTTGAGAATGTATTTGTTATAAAAATATTGATTTGAGTAAATAGCAATACCAATTCAATTATTGGATACCAATATACAACATCTTTTTCTTTTAATTTGCCTGCCGAAAATCCGATGACAATCCATGTTACAAGATACCGAAGCGCAATTAAACTAAGCACTAATATCCATTGGAATTGAAAAGACAGCAATACAATGGGCAATAAAATGAATAACAATTGCGAACAGTAAAACAGACCTAATTGTAATTTATCAAAAGGTTTGTAATAATTTGCCGTAGCCACATGTCGCCTTTTTTGAATCAGCCAGTCTTTGTAAGTTTTTTTTGGTCTGGAAAGCGTAATGCTTTCCGGCGTGAAAGCAATAGTGGTATTTCTAGCATTTGCCGCCTGGTTTACAAATAAATCATCGTCACCGGAACGAATTTGCATGTGATCAATAAAACCATTTACATTGAAAAACTCTTCTTTTTTATACGCTAAATTTCTTCCTACACCCATGTACGGATGTCCTGTTTTTGCCCAGGAAAAATATTGAATCGCGGTTAACAAAGTTTCAAAACGAATTATTTTATTCAGGAAAGAATTGGCAATTTTTTCATATTTCCCATACCCCAACACGATAGTTTTTTGCATCGTAAATTGAGAACTCATGGCTGTTATCCAGTCCTTTGAAGTGGGATAACAATCCGCATCAGTGAATAGTAAATACTCTTTTTTTGCGGCTTTTATTCCTAATGTCAACGCATATTTTTTGTTTCCCCAAAAGGCTTCGTTGTTTTGTACTTTTACCAAACGAATATTTGGATATTGTTTTTCAAAACCTTCAAAAATAGCCAGAGTAGCATCACTTGAGGCATCGTCAATCAAGACAATTTCAAAATCAGGATAGTTTTGTTCCGCCAGTAAAGGGATGAAATTTGCTGCATTTTCTTCTTCGTTTTTGGCACAAACAATAACTGAAATGGGGATTCTTTTTGGTGTTATTTTTTGGATTTTGGCGAAAGCAAATTTCCCAAAAACACCTAGATAATATAAAATTTGAACCGCAATAATAAAAATAAAAAAGTAAAGAATTAGTATAAGCATCTGAGTTTAATGAGTGTTTAAATCCCCGATCCCGAAGCTTCGGGACGGCAGAGTGCAAAGGTATGAATAGAATTATGAATTGTAAATTATAAATTATGATTTTTAAAAGAATTTATAGTGGGCATTTCTTCATCTCATTTGCAACTGCTATTGACTGAAAATCTTTTGTTTTTTCTAACTCAGAAATGATGTTTTGATGGTTTTTTTCGTCTCTGTTTTGAGATAATTTTTTTGTGGCTTGAATTTCAGTTATTTCAATTTCAAAGGCGACAATACCGCGAGTTTGCATCATGGTTTTTTTAGATAAATCTGCTATACGAATCGGGTTTTCAGAATTCTGTTCGTACTTATCGACCAGTTTTTTTAAGGATTCAATGATGGCTTCTCCTTCAATAATTTTTATTTTTCCGTACACATGAACCGCAATATAGTTCCATGTTGGAACATTTTCATGATCGTACCAAGAAGAAGAAATATAACTGTGAGGTCCGGAAAATACAGCTAAAATTTCGTCGTTGTCTATAAAACCATTCCATTGTGGGTTTTCTTTAGAAATGTGCCCACATAAAATTTCCTTGCCTTCTTTGTTGGTTTCCAGTTCCAAAGGAATATGTGTGGCACACAATTTCCCATTGGTTTGATTGATTAAAATACCAAAACTATTCTCTTGCAGAAATTTTTTGATTTCTTCCTGATTTTCGTTTTTGTAGATTTCTGGAGTGTACATTTTAGGATTGGGTTTTTGGGAATTAGGAATAGGGATTAGTAAAACGATTTTAAAATTTATTGGACTAATGCCTAGCACCTAAATCACATTTACTTCGGCCTCAATATGGATGCCAAAAATTTTAAAAATAGTGTCCTGAATATTTTTAGAAACATTCAAAATTTCCTGTCCGGTTGCATGACCATAATTCACTAAAACCAGCGCTTGATTTTTATGGATTCCGGCATCGCCAAAACGTTTTCCTTTGAAACCGGCCTGTTCTATCAGCCATCCAGCAGGAACTTTTACTTCAGTTTCTGAAATATCAAAATATTTCATTTCAGGAAATTTCTTGTAAATTTTTTCGAAATCGGATTTTAACAGAATCGGATTTTTAAAGAAACTGCCACTGTTTCCCAATGCTGCCGGATCGGGTAATTTGCTTTGTCGAATGGTAATTACAGCATTGCTGACGTCCTTTAAAGTCGGATTGCTGATGTTATTTTTGGTTAATTCAGCCGAAATATCGCCGTAAGAAGTATTGATTTTATGGTTCTTTTTAGTCAATTTAAAAACAACTGATGTAATGATGTATTGGTTTTTTATTTCGTTTTTGAAAACACTTTCCCGGTAACCAAAATGACATTCGTCCTTTGTGAAAATTTTTATTTCCTGATTTGCTACCGTCATTGCTTCACAGGAAACAAAAGTATCTTTGATTTCAGTTCCGTAAGCACCAATGTTTTGGACCGGCGTAGTCCCTACATTTCCGGGAATTAGCGACATGTTTTCTAATCCTCCAAAATTTTGATCGATGGTCCAAAGCACAAATTCATGCCAGTTTTCGCCCGCCTGACTTCTGACCCACACAAAGTCTTCGTTTTCTTCAAGGATTTTTTTGCCTTTCAAATCGATATGAATCACAAGGGCATCAATGTCTTTTGTCAAAAGCATGTTGCTACCTCCGCCCAAAATAAATTTTTGCTGCGTTTTATTTTCTTGTAAAATAGTTGTCAAATCCTGTATAGAATGAATGGCGACAAACTGTTTTGCTTTGGCTTCAATACCAAATGTGTTGTATTTTTTTAAAGAGAAATTAGGTACTATTTCCATAAAAGAAAGGGCGTTTTGTGTTGTTGAATCCTGCACCAAAAGTAAGGATTAAAATTTAGTTGCATACGTTTTCATCCAGATATGCATCATAAACAACGGCATTATATACGGCGTCATTCTGGTGTCTCCTTTTTGTAAATTCATTATCAGTTTATGGATGTGAATATGTTCAAAATAAGGGATTTGAAACAGATCACTTTTTGCGAAAGACTCTAGTTCATCTTTAAAGGCATGACTCTTTGTGATATAATCACCCCACGGCGCACTCAAACCTACTTTTCTGAAATTCAGAATTTCATTTGGTAAACGTTCTTCCATTGCTTTTTTTAGAATGAATTTCCATTTTTCCCCTGAGAAGAGCCACTTGTCATCCAATGATCCGAGACCAACAACTAATCTTGGGTCCAAAAATGGTTCCCTGCATTCAATGGATGCGCCCATTGTACAGCGATCGTTCCTGTCCAGAAGTGAGCATAAATAGGTGTGTTGGTCAAAATAAAGGGCTTGTCTCCGTAAGTTATCTGGATACAAAGATTTTGCTTCTTTATAAATTTGTTTTCGGTATTCGTTTTCAGGAGGGGTATTGATTCCAAAAGTTTCCGCAATATCATTTGGATAAATAGTAGAGCCATTATAAATAACCAAATCAGATTTTTTACTAATTTGAGCATAACGCATTAACTTCTCGTAGCGTGGTTTTTTTGTAAAAAAATCTAGATTGCCAATGGCTGCAATAGAATTCAATAATGAGGGATATTGTAGGGTTTTGTAGCGTACATAACCACCCATTAACTCATCAGCACCTTCGCCGGAAAGCAATACTTTTACGGAAGGTTTTGCCATTTGAGATACCGCTAAAAGGTGCGGTTCACTCAAGTGCATGATTGGTTCATCCTGAAAATAAGTGGAACGTAGTAACTGGTTATAAAGATTTTCATCCTCTAATTGCATAGTTTGAAATCCATAATCGAATTTCTCGGCCATCATTTTTGCCAGATGTGCTTCATTGTGTTCTTTCTCTTTGAAACCCATATTAAAGGTCTGGATGCCGTTGTATTTCTGGTGGTGTAACGAGGCTAAAATAGAGGAGGAATCCAGTCCACCACTCAATAAAACACCTACAGGCACGTCGCTTACCATGCGCATTTTAACAGAATCATCAAAGGTTTCCCGAAACCATTCGACTGGATTTTTTATTTCAGGTTGGTTTCGAATTTCATTTTTTAGATTCCACCACTTTTCTGTAGTGGTTTTTCCGCCTTCTTCAATAATTAGGCTATTGCCAGGCAGTACCTTTTTTACGTTTTGGTACAGCGTGTTTTCTCCAGCTACAAATCGGTTAAAAACATATTCTTCCAGTCCGTCTTGCGCCATTTTAAGCGGAACTCCAGCCGTGAAAAGCGCTTTTTGTTCCGATGCAAAATAAAATGTTTCGTTATAAAAAGAATAATATAGCGGTTTAACGCCCATTCTGTCTCGAACAAGAGTCAGCTTTTTTTCTAATGTATCCCAAACAGCAAAAGCAAACATACCATTTAGGCGGTGGAGCATTTTTAAACCGTACAATTGAAATAATTTCATTAAAATCTCCGTGTCTGAGGTCGTTCTGATATCAAATCCATTACTTTTTAACTCTGGATAAAATTCTTTGTAGTTATAAATTTCGCCATTATAAATGAGCACATATCTTCCGTCTTCGGATAGGAAAGGCTGGTGCCCGGCTACTGAAACATCCAAGATTGAAAGTCTTCGGTGTCCAAAACCAATATTGTTTGCTATAAATAATCCTTTGTCATCCGGACCGCGATGTTCCAGAGAATCCCGCATATTAGTAAGAACGCGTTCGTTTACTTTTTTCTGAGATTGTAAATGCAAGATTCCATTAATTCCACACATAATTAATTGGATTGATTTTGGTTGATTAATTCGTGGTATTTATGGGCAATAATCTTCATGTTAATACTATAATCAGCATTTTTTTCAACAATTTTTCTATTCATAGAAACAGCTTCGTTTCGGTATTTATCGTTTTCAAATGCCCAAATTAATTCTTCGGCAAGTTTATTGTAATCATCTACGGGGACTAATTGCCCGTTTTTGCGGTGTTTAATCCAGCTTTTATTTCCGGAAATAGCACTTAAAATTGGATAACAATTAGTTGCCATTGCTTCAAATAAGGATGCCGAAACGCCTTCCGTTACGGGCATACTGATGTAAATGTTTGATTCTTGCAATAGCTTTGGCAATTCCGTATTCAGAATTCTTCCGGTAAAATTGACTTTATTTTCAATGTTTAACTTTTTAGCTAACTCTTTTAATTTAAAAAGTTGTGTTCCGTCTCCTACAATGGTAAGGACGAAATCTATCCCTTTTTGATTTAAAACAGCAAACGCTTTTAAAACAATAGCATGGCAGTATTCAGGCATCAAAGAGCGGGTGACGATAGCGCAAATTTTTTCAGGATTGGCAGTTTTTTGATTGCCAAATTGCACCAAATCAATTCCCTTTGGTAATACCAAAACTTTACTCATGTCAACTTTAGCCTCCAGCATAGATGAAGTCATCGCGGGTCCCCAAGCGTGAATTAAATCGGCTTTTTTGAAAGCGTAATGCTGAATTATTTTTTTTAATGGAAGTGAAATAGATTTTTCCGGCCACAAATCCGTTCCGCCTTGTTGTGCGATTGCAACTGGTTTTACTCCGGACAATGCAGCAAGAAAACCATAACTGGTGGTTCGTTCCGCGATTACCATATCCGGTTTTTGCAGTTGGATTATTTTTCTGATTTTTAAAACAGCAAGTTCAAATTCGAAAATCCGTAGTATTCGGTTCTTAAAACTATCGCTAGGCGTTTTTAATTCCCATGTTATAATTTCGAAATCACCAAATTCCTTGAGTCCATTCATCCAGGTGATGGCATCGGCTCTGTAGGATTCCCCCAAAAAAAGTATCCTTCTCTTTTTTGTCGATATCATTTGAATTACTCGGAAGTTAAGGCTCGATTGATGAAATCGTTCAATGGTTTTAGCACAATCAGTTTTTGACTCATTACGGCAACAAAATCCTTTTTGGCAGCTGCCGAAAAATCAATTTTCTGTGAAGACTCAAAACTCTTTAGTTTTAATAATTCAATAGCCGGATGTTCTTTTTCGTACCCCCGTGGCGGGTTTTTCAGGGTATTTTTTTCATTACGATCAAAGTCGTTAAATTCTTTTTTGAAATCTTTCTTCTCAAGAATAGCTTCCAGATCCTCATGAAAAAATGCTATTTCTTTGCGCATTTTTTTTAAGTCATGGGATTCCGGGCAGTACAATCCGCCGGCAATAAAACTCGCGCCTTTTTCCAGATGAATGTAATAGCCGGAACGATTCAGCCCTTTCGCACCAGACGAAAGCCAGATTCCCAAATGCGATTTGTAAGGCGTTTTGTCCTTAGAAAACCGAATGTCGCGATTAATTCTGAACGTACAATTTTTAATTTCTAGCATTTCCAGCGATGGATCCAAAGGTTTCATGACGTCCAGTAAGTCCCCAACTAGTTGTTGGTAGTCTTTCTTGAACCTTTCGTAGCGTTTTTTGTTTTCCAGAAACCAATCCCGATTATTATTGGCTTTTAAATCATCAAGAAATTGTAGTGTTTCTTTTGAAAGCATCTTGTACTATTGTATTTGTTTTCTTAATTCTTCTTCGCTAATGAAACCGGATTTTCTCCATTTTACTGCTGCTTTTTCATACAATAATAGAGTAGGAAGTTCACTGATTTTCATTTCGGTCATTAAGGTTTTGTTTTTGTCGGCATCCAATCGTATGATGGTTACGCTATCTGCTAGTTCAGTTTGCATTTTTGTGATGTAGGGCGTCATTTTTTTGCATGGCGCACACCATTCTGCATAAAAACTAACCAATACTTTTTTATCAGAGTCTACTGATTTATTGTAGTCCTGCAAAGTCATTCCAGTGATTTTGTTGCTTGGTTTAGACAGTCCTGCAGCGTCCCATTTTAATATTCCGCCTTGTAATTGGTAAACATTTGTAAAGCCAAGTTCTTCCAGTTTTTCAACGGCACTTTGACTTCTTCCGCCGCTTTTGCAGTACACGAAAACAGGTTTTGTTTTGTCTAGTTTTTCGGTGCCTGCAACAAAGCTGTCTCCGAGCCAATCTACATTTACGGCTTTGTCGATATGATCTGACGAAAATTCCGCAGGCGTTCGTACATCCAGAATTTGTGGATTTGGTGTTGCCGCAATTTTTTCGCTAAAAACTTTTGCATCGATAGTTTGACTTTCTTTTGATGCTTGTCCATTACAAGATAAAAAAGCAAAAGATATTATTAATACGAATATTGAACTGAATTTCATTGTAATTTGATTTATAATTGAATACGCTAAATTAGGTGTTTTTTCAATTTTCAGGCCTTATAAAGTACTAAATAAAAGTTATAAGTTGAAAATTTTATAGCTCTGATGGGTCAATTTTAGAATAACTTCCGTACGTTCCGGATGGGTATCTGAAATGAAAAGTTGACCAAAAGTATCGCTGTTGACCATTTCGATTATTTTGGCCACGCGACTTTCGTCTAATTTGTCAAAAATATCATCAAATAACAGAATTGGTTTTACACCGCTTTGTTTTTTTAAAAACTCAAATTGCGCTAATTTTAAAGCGATCAAATACGATTTTTGTTGGCCTTGCGAGCCAAATTTCTTTATTGGATGTTGGTCAATTTCAAAGGCTAAATCGTCTTTATGGATTCCTACACTCGTATAATGTAACGCTCGGTCTTTATTGATGTTTTCCTGTAAAAGGGTCAACAAGTCTTTTTCGAATAAATGGCTTTCGTAAACGAGTTGCACGGTTTCCTGTGAACCCGTTATAGCTTGATGATGGGTATTGAAAATAGGAATGAATTGTTCTATAAATGCTTTTCTTTTTTCGAAAATATAGTTTCCAAAACCATTGAGTTGTTCATTATATATGGAGAGCGTGTCAGTATCGAAAACATGATTTAACGCAAAATATTTCAACAAAGCATTGCGCTGACTCATTACTTTCTGGTATTGAATAAGTTGCTGTAAATAGTGGGAGTCCAGTTGCGAAATCACACTGTCCATGAATTTCCGTCGGGTTTCGCTGCCTTCCACAATCAAATCTCTATCGGCCGGAGAAATAATCACTAAAGGAATAAACCCAATATGATCTGAGAATTTGTCGTAGGCTTTGCCGTTGCGTTTCAATATTTTTTTCTGTCCTTTTTTAAGGCTGCAGACAATTTGTTCCGTTCTTTCGTTTTTTTCAAATGCAGCATCTATAACGAAAAATTCGGCTCCATGTTTGATGTTTTGTACCGCCAATGGATTAAAATAGCTTTTTCCGTACGATAAATGGTAGATTGCATCGAGCACATTTGTTTTGCCAATACCGTTTTTACCTACAAAGCAATTTATTTTAGAGTCAAAATCAAAATTAGCTTCAGAAAAATTCTTATAATTGAACAGTGAAATTTTTTTTAAATACATGGGTAAGGCTTACTGGTATTGAGAACTTTGCTGTTTTTGAACAGACTTTTCAAAGTGGGTGCAAATTATTGAAAAATATCGATAAAACCGTCTTTTCTGTTTTTTCTATGAGAATTATTTTGTCTTTGGAAACAAAGAATCTGATAAGATATTTTTTTTAAATATAAAAGCATATTTTTTGTGTGGGTTTGAATAAAAATTTTATTTTTGCGACTCACTAAATTAAATTTAAATGGCTACTTACAATAAAAGAGGATATAAAGCACCAAAAGAAAAAGAAACAAAAGACGGCGTTGAAGCAGTAGTAGTTGATGATAAGGACAGTACAACAGCAGAAGTATTTTCTAAATTAGATCAAACCGCTACAATAACGGAGGATTGGGTAGCTAAAAACCAAAAAATTATTATTGGATTAGTTGCCGCTGCTACCCTATTTACTATTGGATATTTAGCTTACCAAAGATTTATTGCTGCACCACAACAAGATGAAGCCGCTAATGAAATGTTCGTGGCACAACAAAACTTCCAAAAAGCAACCGATGGAGTTGCAAGCGACTCCTTGTATAAGCTGTCTTTGAATGGTTCAGAAGGTAAATTTGGATTCCTGAAAATTGCAGATGAATATTCTGGAACTGATGCTGGAAATTTAGCTAATTATTATGCTGGAATTGCCTATTTGAATACCGGAAAATATACTGAAGCGATTGATTATTTAAGTAAATTTAAATCGGATGATATTGTTTTAAGTGCGTTGGCAAAAGGAGCAATTGGAGATGCTTATTCTCAAAAAAATCAACCAAAAGAAGCATTAGAGAATTATGTAAAAGCGGCAGGATCTAATAAAAATGATTTTACAACACCACGTTTCTTGTTGAAGGCCGGAAAAACAGCTTTGGCTCTAGGAAATAAAGAAGAAGCATTGAAATATTTTACTGACATCAAAGAAAATTATGAGGGCGCTCCAGAAACTGCTTCAGTTGACGTTTTAATAGGATTGGCACAATAATATAAAAGTTAATAGTCACAGTTTTTAGTTTCCAGAAACTGCATACTGCGACTGTGACTGAAAACTAAATAAGATGGCTACCGAAAATAAAAATTTATCCGAGTATGACAAAAATATGGTTCCAGACGCGAAAAAATTTCGTTTCGGAATTGTAGTTGCAGAATGGAATGACACTATCACCGAAGGGCTTTTTGATGGGGCATTCAAGACATTATTAGAAAATGAAGTTCCTTCCGGACAAATCATACGGTGGAATGTTCCAGGGAGTTTTGAACTTGTCTATGGAGCCAAAAAAATGTTGCAAACTCAAAATGTGGATGCTGTTATTGTTATAGGGTGCGTCATCCAAGGACAAACCAAACATTTTGATTTTGTGTGTGAAGGCGTTACGCAGGGAATAAAAGATTTGAATGTTCAAACGGATGTTCCGGTTATCTTTTGTGTTTTGACAGATAATACCATGCAACAATCAATTGATAGAAGCGGAGGAATTCATGGAAATAAAGGGACTGAAGCAGCTATTGCTGCTATAAAAATGGCTTATATCCGCCAGCAGGCATCCTTGAATCATCAGTTCGATAACCAACAGTTACTGTCTCCCGGTGCTTTGCAAATTGAAAATTTGCCATTGGAATTAAAAGAATAAGAATAAAAATTTATAATTCTTTAACCTATACTATTGCATATATAGTATAGGTTTTTTGTTTTATTTATGATTAAATACGCTACCATTCCCCGTAGAAATTCATTAAATTTGTGCTTCTTGGTTTTATAATAAACTATTGTCGCCCGGAGAAGTCTATACTGAGCGAAGTCGAAGTACAGTCAAAGGGATAAACTTTAAACCTAATTTTTTTAATGTCGAGTATAATTCAATTACTTCCGGATCATGTTGCCAATCAAATTGCTGCTGGCGAAGTCGTTCAAAGACCTGCTTCGGTAGTCAAAGAATTGCTCGAAAACGCGGTAGATGCCAGAGCAACGGATATCAAACTAATTATTAAAGATGCCGGAAAAGCATTGGTTCAAGTCATTGACAATGGTTTAGGGATGAGTGTTACTGATGCGCGTTTGTGTTTTGAGCGCCATGCTACCTCCAAAATCCGTCATGCCGAAGATTTATTTTCACTGCATACCAAAGGGTTTCGTGGCGAAGCATTAGCATCTATTGCGGCAATTGCCCATGTGGAAATGAAAACCAAACAAGATCAGGAAGAACTTGGAACCCATATTATTGTTGAAGGCAGTAAATTCGTATCTCAAGAGGTAGCTGTTTTGCCTAAAGGAACTTCATTTGCCGTGAAAAACTTGTTTTTTAATATTCCAGCACGACGGAATTTCTTAAAGTCGGACACCGTAGAATACCGCCATGTAGTGGATGAGTTTCAGCGTGTGGCTTTGGCTGATCCAAAAATACATTTTACATTTTATCACAACGGCAGTGAAATGTTCAACTTGCCTCCATCAACTTTACGACAACGAATTGTGAATATTTTTTCAGGTAAAACCAATGAAAAATTAGTTCCGGTTCAGGAAGAAACTGAAATTGTAACAATTCAAGGATTTGTAAGCAAACCAGAATTTGCCAAAAAAAATCGTGGAGAACAATTTTTCTTTGTCAATGACCGTTTTATAAAAAGCGGTTATTTGCATCATGCGGTTATGGCTGCCTATGACGGAATCTTAAAAGACGGTGCGCAGCCCAGTTATTTTTTATATTTGTCAGTGCCACCCAACACTATTGATATCAATATTCATCCCACTAAAACGGAAATTAAGTTTGATGACGAACATGCTTTATATGCTATTTTACGTGCTTCCATAAAGCATAGTTTGGGCCAGTTTAATGTGGCTCCAGTGTTAGATTTTGATCGCGATTCTAATTTAGATACGCCGTATCATTACAAAGATTTAGAAGGTGCTACACCGACGATTCAGGTAGATGGCAACTTCAATCCGTTTTCCGAAGAAAAACCCAGTAAGCAATTTTCCAGTTATAGAAAACCAGAACCAACCGCTAATTGGGAAAGTTTATACGTAGGCTTAAAACAGGATACGGATGAAATAGGGCATTTGACTTTCGAAAATGAAGAAGTTACCTCGTCTTTATTTAATGACGAAGAAGTGGAGCATTCTGTTCATAAAACGTATCAAATACATAAAAAATATATTGTTTCCTCCATCAAATCCGGAATGGTAATTGTCGATCAGCAGCGGGCGCACCAACGTGTTTTGTATGAGCAGTTTTTGGTCAATATGACGGTTAATCAAGCCTCAAGTCAGCAGTTATTATTTCCTTTGAACCTATTTTATTCGTCAAGCGAAATGGAGCTTATCGGGGAATTACAATTATCATTAATGAATACCGGATTTGTTTTTGAAGAAAATAACACCGATCATATTGTTATTTCAGGAATACCGGTAAATGTAACGGAGAGTGAAGTTTCACTGGTTTTAGAACAATTATTAAGTGATTTGCAGGACGGAATTCCAGAAAGCAGTTTCAGCCAGAACGATACGATTGCCAAATCGATGGCCAAAAGTTTAGCCGTGAAAACAGGAACACACCTGACAGAAAAAGAACAGGAAAATTTGGTCAACGGACTTTTTGCCTGTAAAGACCCAAATGTTTCCCCATTCTATAAACCCACTTTCATCACCATGCGTGTGGAAGATTTAGATAAAAAATTTGCATTATGAGAAACGTTACTGAAACCGTAAAACAATTAATTATTATCAATGTATTGTTTTTTGTAGGGACACTGATTATAAAAGAGCCCGCCTATAAAATATTAGCATTGTATTTTCCGGAAAACCCAAGTTTTCAATTGTGGCAACCGGTGACGCACATGTTTATGCATGGCGGTTTTATGCATATTTTTTTCAATATGTTTGCGTTATATTCTTTTGGATCTGCTTTAGAGCAAATGTGGGGAAGTAAGAAATTCTTGTTTTTCTATATTTCCTGCGGATTAGGTGCAGCGTTGTTGCATACCGGAGTCAATTATTACTATTTTCAAGACGGATTGAATACGCTAATGGCTAATGGTTTTTCTAAACAAGAAATTTTGCAAATTTTGAACGAAGGTAAGATTGATACCAGATGGCAGGAGATCTTAGCGGTTTCTGATTTTCAGAATTTCACAAGTGCCTATGTGGGTACTGCAGTGGGAGCCTCTGGCGCTATTTACGGAACGATAGTAGCCTTTGCCTTTATGTTTCCTAATGCTGAGTTGTCTTTGATGTTTATTCCTGTACCCATAAAAGCAAAGTATTTTGTTCCGGGTTTAGTGTTAATCGATTTGTACCTGGGTATTTCAGGAAAATCAATTTTTGGTGGTGGCGGAATTGCCCATTTTGCCCACGTTGGTGGCGCCTTATTTGGTTTTATTATTACGTGGTACTGGAAGAAAAATCAGTTCAATAAGAACCGTTGGAATTAAAAGTCTAACAGCTTTTAAAGTAGTATATAACCTAAACAGCAGCTCTTAAATCCCAATTAACTTATGAATATTATCGACGACCTGAAATTACAATACAAAATGGGAGGAATAGTGACTCAGCTACTCTTTTGGAATGTCGCTTTGTTTGTGCTTCCGTGGTTGTTTTTTGCACTTTTATCCGTGTTGAGTGTCCATATTGATTATGTTCAATATGTGAGTTTGTCGTCTAATCCGTTGGATTTGCTCTGGAAACCATGGTCGTTGCTTTCGTATGCTTTTTTTCACAGCGGCATCATGCATATTGTTTTTAATATGATTGTTTTGAATTTTTCAGGCAGATTGTTTATGACGTTTTTTACCTCCAAACAGTTGTTGGGCTTGTATCTTCTGAGTGCCATTTTTGCGGGGATATGTTATATTCTGGTGTTTTATGTTTTAAATATCAATGCGCCAATGGTAGGGGCTTCAGCTGCTATCATGGGTATTTTAGTAGCTGTTACAACTTATTATCCGTTGATGAGCGTACAGCTTTTGATTATTGGAAATGTCAAATTATGGCATATAACCGCTGTAATTATTATTATTGATTTGATGCAGCTGCGTTCCGAAAATATGGGTGGACATATTTCTCACCTTTCCGGAGCTCTTTTTGGTTTTATTTTTATTAAATTGCTTCAAAATGGAACGGATTTAAGTACAGTTGTATCTCGTAGTTTAGATTTTTTTACAAATTTGTTTCGTAAAAAACCTACTACACCGTTCAAAAAAGTACACAAAAATTACCGTAAACCTGTTGAAAAAACGGCTTCAAAAATAATTGAAAAAGATAAAGCACAGCAACAGATTGATGAGATTTTAGATAAAATCAGCCAGTCCGGTTACGATAGTTTGACTAAAGAAGAGAAAGAGTTCTTGTTTAAAGTAGGTAAATAAGCTTTTTAAAGTGGTTAACATTTTTGTTTAAATAATAAAATATAGAAAAAAATGAAAAATCTTTCATGGTTTAATAAAGGAATGTTTTTTTTGAACATAGTCCTTACCCTTGTGACTTTTACTGCCTATGTTTTGCCTTTTCTAGCCCCTAAATCGTTTCCTTTTTTGTCAGTTTTGACACTTTTTATGCCTCTTTTTTTTATATTAAACGGTTTGTTTTTTATGTATTGGGCCATACAATTCAAAAAACAGTTGATTGTATCGGGTTTAGTATTATTGATTGGCATTACTTTTATAAATAAATTCTATAAGTTTTCAGCACCGGAAGTAATTAAAGAAGAAAAAGATTTTACTATAATGAGCTACAATGTGCGCTTGCTAAATGTTTTTAAGTGGATTGATAGAGATGATGTGCCCTCAGATATTTTAAACTTTATAAATGATAAGAATCCAGATATAGTGTGTATTCAGGAATTTTCATCTTCGGGTAATATTGATTTAAAGGTATATCCACATCGTTATATTTTTATGAATGGTGATAAAATTAAAACAGGACAAGCAATATTTTCAAAATTTCCAATCCTTAATCAAGGGAAAATAACGTTTCCAAACTCCAGTAATAATGTGATTTTTGCTGATATAAAAAAAGGAAAGGACATTATCAGAGTCTATAACATGCATTTACAATCTATCAAGATTTCTCCCGACGTAGATGAAATTGATGAAAATATTGAGGTCATTGATCAACAAAAATCGCAAATGCTTTTTATCAGAATTAGCAAAGCGTTCAAACAACAGCAACAGCAAGCAGAGATTTTTAAGGAACACAAAATGAAATGTACTTACCCTACAATTATTTGCGGAGATATGAATAATAGTGCGTTTTCTTATGTGTACCGTAACATAAAGGGCAACATGAAAGACAGTTTTGAAGAAGCCGGAACCGGTTTTGGAGAGACGTATAAATTCAGGTATTACCCGGCCAGAATTGATTATATTTTTGCCGATGAGAAAATGTCAGTAAAGAAATTTGAAAACTTTCCTCGATTTATAAACTCGGATCATTTTCCTATTATGGCACGATTGTCTTATGAGTAGCAAGTAGAAAAATGCTTTATTTGATAATCAATTCTTGTTTTTTTAAATAATCCATCGCGTATTTTCCTTCATTAAACAGCAAATCCAGAACACTCAAATTGTTGATAAAACCATGTTTGTCATCAAAAACCTGTGTGTAGTTTTCAAATATCGAAACGTCTTTTTTTCCGTTGACCAAAGCTCTTAAGTCGGTAATTGTCTCGATATCAATCTCATGAAAGTATTCCGTGGTTGTAGTATAATCCAGTTTTATTCGGAAACATTTGGATAGAAGGGCTACAATTTCAAAATTTAAATCCAATAAAAATAGTTGTTTTTTTTCAAAAATGGGACGAATGTCATCTTCAAAATATTCAAAAAAAGGAGAACTTCTGTAGGCGGCTTCCAATGATTTGAAATGTTGTTTTTGCCAGTCAAAGTCGGTTTCGATTTTGATGTCTTTAGTTTTTTGATGACTTTCTTTTGAATGCTTCACGGGAATATTCAACAGCTGAATCCCATTGGGACTATAAATATAAGCGCGGTTGCGATTGGTTTGTTTCTGAAAATTATCGGCAACCTCAAAGGTGATGCTCTCCGATTGTACCATGGCAGCAAAATTGCTAATCGAGGGGAAGTAAGTTGGGTGTATGAGAATATTCATATTTGTCTAAAGTTTTTAAAGTTATAATGTCCAAAGTCATAAAGTTAGATTAGATTCTAACTTGATGACTTTCGACCTTGAAACTTTGGACTAATTTTTTGCCTCTTTTCTTTTTTTCCAAAAATATTCTCCTACGAAGAAAATAACGAGTCCTAACAGGAATAATTTAAAATACGACTGCGGTTGCCCTTCACCGCTAACCGTTGTGAAAACCCTGTCCCAGCGTACTTTTTCTAATCCTTTGCCGTTAGGATCGATACTGAGCCATATAAATATAGGTTTTCCTACAATGTGATTTTCGGGTACAAATCCCCAATAACGACTGTCTTCAGAGTTATGACGGTTGTCTCCCATCATCCAGTAATAATTTTGTTTGAAGGTGTATGTTTTTACAACGGCACCGTTTAATCTGATTTCGTTTCCTGTAACCTTTAGATCATTTTTTTTACCATCCTCATTCATTTCATAATCAGTAATGATTGCTTTGTAGAAAGGCAGCGTTTCTGTGCTTAACGCAACCGTTTTTCCTTTTTCCGGAATGTAAATCGGGCCAAAATTATCACGATTCCATTTATTGATATGCGGGAAGATTGTGTTGTCCGCATCCTTTGCTATCTGTCTGATTACAGCCGTGATACCTGGTGTGTTTTTTAATCGTTCTGCACCTGCTTCAGTCAAGGCACTCAGAAAAAGGGTGTCTCTTTTCGTTTGATCTATAAATCCAGCAGGATCCGTCACATCTAAATCCTTAAATATTGATTCAAAATCGATAGGTGTTTTTCCGTCCAGAGCTACTTTATAAGAGAACTGTGGTTTAGCTCTTTCGGGCATTTGCAAGAGTTTGCCATCAATATAAATCATGCCATCCTTTATGGACAAGCTGTCTCCGGGTATTCCCAGACATCTTTTTACATAATTCGATTTCTTATCAACGGGCTTGTAGGCACGTCTTTTTGAAGTATCAAAAAATCTATAAACGGTATCTACCGGCCAGTTGAACACAACAATATCCGTACGATCAATATTCTGAATGCCGGGCAGTCTCATGTACGGTAATTGTGGCCAGATGAGGTATGATTTACTTTTTGTCAAAGGAATAGAGTCGTGTACCATTGGGAATGCTACTGTGGTCATGGGAACTCTTGCACCATAATTCATTTTACTTACAAATAGAAAATCACCGACTAATAAGGATTTTTCTAAGGAGGAGGTAGGGATGGTATACGGTTGAATGAAATAGGTATGAACAACTGTGGCTACAATTACAGCAAAAAGCAAGGAGCTAATAGTGTCTGCCGTTTTGTTTTCAGGACTAAGGCTTCTGTCAGCATTATAATTTAATTTTTGGGTATAATTAATGTAGTATATATATAATCCAAAAGTAATTATTCCCAGAAAAGTATCTAATCCGGATCGTTTTCCAAAACTGCGTAGCGTTTCTACCCAGATTACCGGAAATACAATGAGATTGATGATTGGAATAAATAGCAATACAGTCCACCAAGTGGGACGTCCTATTATTTTCATTAAAACAATTGCATTGTAAACAGGAATAGCGGCTTCCCAACGTTTTCTGCCGGCGCTCTCATACAGTTTCCAAGTTCCTAGAAAGTGAATAATCTGGACTAGCAGAAAAAATACAAACCATTGATATACTGACATAGTTTTTTGTTTTAAGTTTGAGAATTAAGATTGTTTCGCTAGAAATGTACTCAAACAGGTGAATAATTTTATTTTAATTCTAATACATCTTTCATTGTGAAAACGCCTTGCTTTCCTACAATCCATTCAGCGGCAATGACTGCCCCAAGCGCAAATCCTTCACGATTGTGCGCGGTGTGCTTCATTTCGATTGCATCCACAGCAGAATTGTAATTAACGGTATGCGTGCCAGGTATTGTACCAATTCTTTTGGCTTTTATAGGAATTTGTTTTTCCAGTTCGTTTGGGCTCAAGTGATTTGCTTCCGGTTTTTCTAAGGTCCAGTTGGTGTAAGAACTATTTGCAAGTATTCCGTTGGCCAATGAAATAGCAGTTCCGCTAGGTGCATCCAGTTTTTGGGTATGATGAATTTCTTCAATCGCTACTTTGTACGTGTCAAATTTCGACATGATTTTAGCCAGATATTCATTGAGTTCAAAGAAAATATTTACTCCTAAACTAAAGTTAGAACTGGAAATAAAAGCGCCTTTTTTTTGATTACAAAGTGCCACCATCTCCTCATACTGTTCCAGCCATCCTGTGGTTCCTGAAATAACGGGCACATTGGCCTGGAAACAACTGGAAATATTGCTCACTGCAGCAGTTGGAACACTGAAATCAATTGCCACATCAGCTGCTGAAAGTCCATCAAAAGTGTTCTTTTCCTCTTTTTTCAAAACGATTTCATGCCCTCTTTCCAGTGCAATCCGTTCAATTACCTGACCCATTTTTCCGTATCCTAAAAGCGCAATTTTCATTTTTTATTTTTTTTTTGAATAGTGTACAATTCCTATTAGTAGTAATCCTATTAAAAGACCGGCGATAAAACCAGAAAAGAAATCATTCATTCGGATCGAATCAAACGCTTTAATTTCTGAATAATTCACTAAGGTGAGCAGCAGTAAAACGGTAGTGAGGATAAAAAAATATTTCTTTCCTATTTTAGTAACTAATAACATAAGCAGCGGTTCTTTTTTTTGTATTTAAGCTTTCCGGTTTTGTGTCTAAAACTGATAATTAAATGTTAGTCCTACATTCGTCTTAAATGTTACATTATCTGGATAAAGAACGGGTCTTACGGATAAGTTTTCATCAACATTAAATTGTAATAAAGCTGCATCTACATTCGCATCAAGAATATTCAGGGCGTAAAAGGCAATTGTTATCAAAGCGGACAAATCACGATTTCGCTGGTAAAATTTTTGGCCAGCAATTAATCGATTGTTGTCTAAGAATGCTAAATCGTCAGTGGTGTAGCCTTCTAGGCGACTTTTATAGGCGTCTCTGTATTGGTGGTATTTTTTATTACTGTCGATGTAAAAGTAAAGACTGGTTCCTATGGCGCCATAAACCAGCGGTATTTTCCAGTATTTTTTATTGTAAGCCTGGCCTAATCCTGGTAAAATTGCAGAAAAAAAAGCAGCTTTTGCTGGGGTCAACGGATCAATGTCATTTGATTTCAAAGTGTCTTTTGCCACCAAAACCGCCTCTGTTCCCGTTTGGGAAAAAACAGTGTGATTTCCTAAAGTGAAAAGGAGCAGACTTATGAAAATGATTTTATGCACTATTCGTTTATTAGTTTAATGATTCTTTTGAAGTCTTCTTCAGAGTGAAATGGAATTGTGATTTTTCCTTTACCATTTCCGGCTACTTTCACATCGACTTTAGTTCCAAAATAATTTGTAAAAACGCTCTTTTGAGTATCTGCAATTTCAAAGGAGGCCGTTTTTGGTTTTCCGGCGACTTTAGGTTTTAAACTTTCCTGATAGTTTTTTACCAAAGCTTCCGTATCACGAACCGATAGATTTTGACTGACAATTTTTTGATAAATATCAGTTTGAATATCCTGGTCTTCAATATTGATTATCGCACGACCGTGACCCATACTGATAAAACCATCTCGAATTCCGGTTTGGATTATAGGATCCAGTTTCAAAAGCCTCAAATAATTAGCAATAGTAGAGCGTTTTTTCCCTACTCGCTCACTCATTTGTTCCTGAGTCAGTTGAATCTCATCGATCAAACGTTGGTAGGATAAGGCAATCTCAATAGGATCTAAATCGTGGCGCTGAATATTTTCGACTAAGGCCATCACCAGCGATTCGTTGTCATTTGCAATCCGAATGTACGCAGGAACAGTAGTCAATCCCACAAGGGTAGAGGCACGAAGACGGCGTTCTCCTGAAATCAATTGGTATTTATTGAAATCTAGTTTTCTAACAGTGATTGGTTGAATAACACCTAATTCCTTGATAGAAGTTGCTAATTCCCGCAATGATTCCTCATTGAAATTGCTTCTGGGCTGGAACGGATTTATTTCAATAGCTTCAATATCAAGCTCAATAATGTTTCCTACAACTTTATCGGCATTTTTATCATTTACGGATTTTATATCGTTTTCCGGATCTTTCAATAACGCGGATAATCCTCTTCCCAGGGCTTGTTTTTTTAGTGCTTTTGCCATAAAACTATTTGCTGTTTTTCTTTATAACTTCTTGAGCTAGATGCAGGTAATTGGTAGCTCCTTTGCTTGTTGCATCGTAGTTTATTATGCTTTCGCCAAAACTAGGCGCTTCACTCAATTTGACATTTCTTTGAATAATAGTATCAAAAACCATGTCGTTAAAATGTTTCTGAACCTCTTCAACCACTTGGTTTGACAAACGCAAACGGGAGTCAAACATGGTCAATAATAATCCTTCGATATCTAAATCCGGATTGTGAATTTTTTGGATACTTTTTATGGTATTCAGTAATTTCCCTAGTCCTTCTAATGCAAAATATTCACACTGAATAGGAATAATTACGGAGTCAGCGGCCGTCAACGCATTTAAGGTAAGTAATCCCAATGATGGCGCACAATCTATGATAATATAGTCGTAATCGTCTTTGATACTTTCTAATGCTAGTTTAAGCATATATTCTCTATTCTCCTTATCGACTAATTCAATTTCAATAGCAACAAGATCAATATGCGATGGAATCACATCCACGTTTATAGCAGAACATTTTATGATGGCCTCTTTTGGTGTGTGACTGTGTTCTAAAATTTGATACGTACCTATTTCTACGGATTCCACGTCAATACCCAATCCGGAGGACGCATTAGCCTGAGGATCAGCATCAATAAGTAATACTTTTTTTTCTAAAACACCCAATGAAGCAGCAAGATTAACTGACGTAGTAGTTTTGCCAACCCCTCCTTTTTGATTAGCAATCGCGATGATTTTGCCCATTTATTTTTCTAAATTTTGAACCGTAAAAATACAATTATTTATGGTTTCTAAAAATCTATTTTGTTAACATTTGTTAATGCTTGATTAGTCGCTATTTGACCATTCCTGTTTTGAAAACGAATTTCATTTTATGGGAGCTATTTCAGCTGTGCACTACAATCCCGATTGTTCGGGACTTGAGTTGCAATGTGGGCTAGGGGAAGTTGTGGATTCATTCTGCTTTGAAAAAATATTTTTATTTAGATTTTTATATTGATTTTCCAAATAAATAATTTTAGTTCTTAATTTCAGCAATAGTTTTGCTAAAGCAAAAAATAATGCTATCTTTGCACCCGCTTACGGGGTGTAGCGTAGCTCGGTTATCGCGCCTGCTTTGGGAGCAGGAGGCCGCAGGTTCGAATCCTGCCACCCCGACAAAAGCCGAACAAGTGTGTTCGGCTTTTTTTATTTTATAAATATGTACATTGTATACATAATTCAGAGTGAAATTACTTTTAAATATTATGTTGGTCAAACGGACCATCTTACAAATAGATTATACCGGCATAATTCTGGATTTAGTTTGTCTACAAAATCTGGGAAACCATGGTGTTTGATTTATGAAGTTGAACTTCCAACACGATCAGAGGCAATGATTTTAGAGCATAAAATAAAAAAAAGAGGAGCGAAAAGATACTTGGTAGATGTAGGTTTCTTTAAATAAATAGTTAGTGGCTCGGATATAGCGTCCCGCAATGGCGGGAAGACCGCAGGTTCGAATCCTGCCACCCCGACAAAAGCCGAACAAGTGTGTTCGGCTTTTTTTATTTTATAAATATGTACATTGTATACATAATTCAGAGTGAAATTACTTTTAAATATTATGTTGGTCAAACGGACCATCTTACAAATAGATTATACCGGCATAATTCTGGATTTAGTTTGTCTACAAAATCTGGGAAACCATGGTGTTTGATTTATGAAGTTGAACTTCCAACACGATCAGAGGCAATGATTTTAGAGCATAAAATAAAAAAAAGAGGAGCGAAAAGATACTTGGTAGATGTAGGTTTCTTTAAATAAATAGTTAGTGGCTCGGATATAGCGTCCCGCAATGGCGGGAAGGCCGCAGGTTCGAATCCTGCCACCCCGACAAAAATCCATTCTGTCTCAACAGAATGGATTTTTTTATTAAAGCATAACAAAAACTGATACTTCCAGTTCTTTATTCCAGCAATAATATCTTATTTTTGCACTGTTAAATCCAAAAAAAACATCACTATGTCTGATACAATCGAAAAAATTAAATGTCTTATTATAGGTTCTGGTCCAGCAGGGTATACTGCCGCTATTTATGCTGCTAGAGCAAATATGAATCCTATTTTATACCAAGGAATGCAACCGGGTGGCCAACTAACGACTACTAACGAAGTAGAAAATTGGCCTGGTAATCCTGAAGGAATAACGGGTCCGGAGATGATGGTAGGATTGCAAGCACAAGCGCAACGTTTTGGTACGGATGTACGTGATGGTTGGGCTACAAAAGTAGATTTTTCAGGAGATATTCATAAAGTTTGGATCAATGATACAATAGAATTGCATTGCGAAACAGTAATTATTTCTACCGGGGCAACCGCTAAATATTTAGGCATGCCATCTGAACAACACTATTTAAAGATGGGTGGCGGAGTTTCGGCATGTGCCGTCTGTGATGGATTTTTCTATAGAAATCAAGAAGTAGTAATCGTGGGTGCAGGAGATTCAGCTTGCGAGGAAGCACACTATTTATCTAAACTTTGTAAAAAAGTAACCATGTTGGTGCGAAGCGAAAAATTCAGAGCATCGAAAATCATGGAAGAGCGCGTTCGCAAAACAGAGAATATCACCATATTGATGAATCATGATACTGTTGAAGTGTTAGGAGATGAGCAGGTTGTTACCGGAGTAAAAGCTTTAAATAAAACAACTAATGAAGTTTTTGATATTCCTGCCACTGGTTTCTTCGTAGCTATTGGTCACAAACCAAATACAGATATCTTCAAAGATTTCATTTCATTAGATGAAACGGGTTATATTATCAACACTCCCGGAACTTCAAAAACGAATGTGGAAGGCGTTTTTGTGGCAGGTGATGCCGCGGATCATGTGTATCGTCAAGCAATAACTGCAGCCGGAACAGGTTGTATGGCCGCTCTTGATGCCGAAAGATATTTGGCCGCTAAATAATCATAGTTAGGAAAGTTAATATTGAAAAAGTCCCATTTGCCATAGCAAGTGGGACTTTTTGTATAACATCAATCCGGTTTTTCTCACTCTCTTTTGGAGAGGGTTGGGGAGAGGATTATTTCAATTTTTTCGCCAATTGAGCTTCATCAGCAAATTTTCGTATTTCTATTGTTGGGCTACCCAGAAGTTGAATTTCAGATTTGCCAGCGGCATCAATAATTACCGCCGTCTCCACAAATAAGCTGCAGTTGGAATAACTTTCAGTTATTATGTCCGCATTTTTTGTATTGAATTTATTTCCGGTGAATGAGGCATTGTTATCCAGTCGAATCCGCATATTTGTGGCATTTCCTTCTAGGGTTGCAGCTGATTTTTGGTACAAATCTACCTTCAAATCAATTGTGGTAACTAAGGCTTTAAGTGTTGCATTTTTGCTTAATTCGACAGTACTGTTTTCAGATTTTAAATTGAGTTCTGTTTTTGATTTGTCATCTGCCTGAAGTAAGAAATCCGTTGCGTTGACATTCACGAATAATTTGGAGGCATCATAGGCTTTTAGTGTAATGGTGTTTAACAAAAGCTCCTGTATCGCATTGACGGTCGATTCATCTTTGGCGGTAATGAGGTTTAATTCATTGGTATAGGTCACTCTTACAATCATTTTTTTATAGTTAACAGCTGATTTTGTTGTATAAATACGCAAGGTGTTGTCTCTTAAATCCAAAGAAATAATACCGTGTAAGTTATCATCAGCCTCAATTTTTAGGGCTGTTTTTTCTCCTCTTTCCAGATGGACTTCTAGATTGTCTTCGACCAGCAGCGCTTCAAAATTGCCGACTTCTCTTTGCTCAACAGTCACTGTTTTTGATCCTTTTATTTTTTCTTTTTTCTGAGCAAATAGCAATGTAGTTGATACAAGCAGCAGGAGTATAACAGTATATTTTTTCATGGTCATTTAAATTAGTGTCTACACAAATATAAAAAAATCATCCACTTGTGATGGATGATTTCTTTATATTTTAACAAAAGTATATCTTATTCTTGGCTGATGCTCCCGCCTGAACTGGTATTTTTCTGAATCGATTTTGGCTGTATGTCGTACGTGATGTTTCCTCCGCTGGATGCCTGAGCATTTAAGCTAACGATAGGATGAACGCTAATGGACGCACCGCTGGAAACATCGGCACTAACTTCATTTGCTAATAATTTATCAGCGTTGATTTCACTACCACTTGATGCAGTTGTTTTAATCTGTAGCGCTTTCCCATTAATCGTAATGGTACTTCCGCTACTGGTGTCACAAGTAATATTGTCAGATTCGATGCTTAAATCTATCGATGCTGCACTCGAAGTATTCAATCGGATGTTCTCCCCTTTCAGGGTGTTTTTGCTCGTGATAGTCGAGCCGCTTGTTGCTTCTAATTCATCAATAACAGGCATTTTTACTGTCACTTTTTTTGATTTCATGTTGATGAAAGAATTTTTATCACACGAAATAACAAGTGTTCCATTTTCTACTTTGGTAGTGATGTGTTTTTGTAAATTATCATCTGCTTGAACAATTATTTCAATTTTATCAGATTGTTCTATAACGACATCTATGGCATTGTTAACCTCTATGCTTTTGAAAGCACCTTCAACAAGCCGCTTTTCTGTGGTGATATTTCCGCTTCCTTCTATTGCATTGAAATTAATGGAGTGGTTGCACGAACCGAATAACAAGGCTGTTAGGGCAACCAGAATGAACTTTGTAATTAAGGTGATGATTTTCAACATGACTAATTCGTTTTAATGATGATCCCGTCTTTATTTATTTTCAATCCTTTATTGGTTTTGTTTGATTTTAGGGTGTCTTTCTCTACAGTAACTCCATTGTTATTTATGGTAACCGTAACATCCGTGCTATCGTCTCGAGCGGTGCTATATACATCATTATACTCGTTTTCATCAGCGGGACAATTTAAACATTTTATTTGAGAATTTTCTACTTTGTAAATGTAATTATCTGAACTGTAGTGTAAATTGAAAAATTCATCATCAGATCTGTCGTAATTTTGTACAGAGGCATCTGGTTTTAATAACGTTCCTTCAGGTACAAATACTGTTATTTCTATTTCTTGATCTCTGTATTTATTTTTTAAATCAGTAAGTAAATAGTTGTCTAAAATCAATTGATTGCCTATTATTTTATAACCGTATTTAATTTGTTCGGCTCTTCGTTTTGCCTCTGATAACGATTTTCCTCTTGCTTCTTTTTCAATCTGAATATAAGGCAGTTTCTCCTCTGTTTTTTCGATTTTAAAACTAACTTCATTCGAATAAATAATATCTGTTCCGGTAGAATCTTGTGTTACCATGAAATCATTACGGTCTTCCACATTTTTAGCAAAATAATCATTGTGTTTGAATTTAATTAAAAGGGTATCATTTGGATTTAAATTAAGGGTTTCTTTCTTAACCACTCTCCCATCTACGGCAAATGCACTGGCCTGTTTTATTCCAATTGATATTGCTAATGCTACTGCAATTAGCCATAATGCAAACAGCGTATATTTTGCAATATTTCCAATAGACTTCATGTTTGGGGCCAATAGCTTGAACCCTAATAATGCTAAGAAGAAGAACGGGATTCCAACAGCAAAGAACATTAACAATCCAAAAGCCCATATTGGATAATCTGTAAAATTACCTGCTTCTATAAAACCTTGCCAAGGAAAATCAATAAAAATTCCGGAACCTAATGTGAAAATACCTATTAACAAAAAAAACAGTATTGTTATTCCTGTAATAATCAAAATTACCCCTAAAAATTTCGCGAAAATTTTAAAAATAGTCATGATAAAGTCGCTAAAAGAGCTTCCAATTTTCCCGACACCTGTTTTTATCTGGTTGCCATACTTGTCGTAATCCACACTTTTTATTTTGTCTGAAACATTTTCAAATTCTTCTCTAACTTTTTTTTCAATGTTAGAAATCGTAACCGGTTCCCCAGTCATTTCCAGTTTTTCAGTGGTAGTAATCGCTTCCGGAGTTACAATCCAAAGAATGATGTAGGCGAGAATTCCAGTTCCAAATCCAGCAAAAACCAATAAGATAAGAACGATTCTGATCCACACGGCATCTACGCCAAAATAATGCCCTAATCCTGCGGCTACTCCGCCAATCATCCCTTTTTCTTTGTCGCGATATAGTTTTTTAGTTCGTCTATTTGAGTGGTCACTAAAACTTTGAGAACCCTTCAAGTCATCTTCAATGATGTAATCTTCCGGTTGTCCCATTACGGCGATAACGGCATCTACATCTTTCAAACCAATAACGTATTTGTCTGTTTTTTGTTTGTCATTTAATAATTCCGAAACACGCATTTCAATATCCTTGATGATTTCATCATGTCCAGACGAATTGGATATAGAACGTTTTATAGCATCAAAATAGCGCGTCAATTTTTGGTATGCATCTTCATCGATGTGAAAGAACATTCCGCCTAGGTTTATATTTACAGTTTTGTTCATGACTATTGTTTTTGGTTGGTTATTAGGTTTACGGCATCGGACAATTCCGTCCAGGTACCATTCAATTCGTTTAAAAAAGTTTGTCCAATTTCGGTCAAGCCATAATATTTTCTTGGAGGTCCTGAAGTGGATTCTTCCCAACGGTAGTTGAGCAATCCATCGTTTTTTAATCGCGTCAGCAGTGGATAAATGGTTCCCTCCACGACTAATAATTTTGCGTTTTTTAATGTGTCCAATATTTCCGATGTGTAGGCTTCTTTTTCTTTTAAAACGGATAGGATGCAAAACTCGAGAACACCTTTACGCATCTGGGCTTTTGTGTTTTCAATGTTCATAATTTCTTTTTTTGATTTTAGTGTTGATTAAACGGTTCATTTTTTGATTGCCGTGCCAGTTCTCCTTTCTGGCTCGGGTGATGATTTGTCATTGCGAGGAACGAAGCAATCTCGTATTGCATGATTCTCTTTTTATTTTTTCGGAGCTTATTCCTGCTTTCCACTTTATCTTTACTTGCTTAAAGAAAGCAAGTAAAGGATGTCGTTTCAATCAGGGCTAGTTTGTTCGCTCTATGTATTACGTCTGTTCTCTTTTAATCTGACTGCTTCCTTATTTAAGGAACGGAATCGTTATTGGATATTTGTATTTTTCTCCGTTTGATGTTTTAATCGAGGCATAAATAATCAAGAAGAATTCAGCCACTTTCAAAAGTCCGAAAATCAGAACGCAAATTAATCCAACCGTTAATAGTGCAATGTTGTCTTCAAGGTTGAAATTCGAAAGTGTAATGTCGTTATGATGTATCAATGATTCGAAAGAAACATTTTTGAAAGCCGAAATAAGAAATGAAGGAATTGCAATCATAATCAGCACCAAAGAGTAGATCAATAAACTCAATTGAAAATTCAACACTTGTTTTCCGTGGTGATCCACAAATTCAGATTCCTCTTTCTTGGTTGTCCAAAGAATTATTGGAAAAATATAATTTCCAAAAGGAATGAAATACTGCGTTAAAGTACTTAAATGCGTAAATGTCGCGATGTTTTTTTCAGTTGTTGTTTCCATGATTAAAAGTATATAGTAATTTCTTATGCAAATATATATCTAAAAGATAGTATCTTGTTACGCATAGTACCAAAATTTAACACAACATTAACAAACAATTTTTGTATGTACGCATAGTATTTTTTTGTAATTTAGCAAAAAACCTAGCGGTAATAAACGCGCCTAAATTCAAAATCCAAAGAATAATACAGAATGGCGACACTCTATTCCCATAAAAAAAAACAGTAGCTACCTATGAAACTTACAGCCTCTAAACTTAATAAATTTTTGTTTTTCAAATTACCTTCGGCATTTATCTGTGGCGTACGCGTAAAAACCATAGATGAGAACCAATGTATAGTTTCTGTAAAACACCGTTGGATAAACCAAAATCCATTTAACTCGATGTATTTTGCCGTGCAAGCCATGGCTGCAGAGCTTGCCACGGGTGCTTTAGTAATGTTTCAAATTCAAAAAAGCGGCAAAAAAATCTCGATGCTTGTTGCGAATAACAAAGGAAATTTTACCAAGAAAGCTACCGGTAGAATCACTTTTACCTGTAATGACGGCCATTTAATAGAAAAGGCGATTCAAGAAACCATTGCTACAGGAGACGGACAAACGTTTTGGATGAAATCCATTGGAACCGATGAAAAAGGAATTCAAGTATCCGAAATGGATTTTGAATGGAGTGTGAGGGCCAAATAAATAAATCTTTTTTAAACACTTATTCACAATCGAATCTCTTTCGTGAAGTGACCATTAAGCAGAATTAGAATTTTTGGTTTAAATAGGTTACTTTTTTTGTGAAATTAGAGTACTGTTTTTTGGCTTTATCTAATAGTTCAAAACCCAGAATAAATTTGAACCCCGGAATGTGTATTTAGCTTTTGATCTGAATGAATTGAATACCCGTAGGCGTTTTAATGCGGGCGTTTATTAAATTGATAGGTACCCCGTTTTTAATTGTATATCAGCGCTATCAAGATTAATAATACAATCTAAAATCGAGTAGCTGACAAAGGGCAAAGTGCTTTTCATGTAATTCGGTAACAATATCTACAACATTATCTTGCTCTTCAAATAAGCTAAAAAAAGCTTTGTCTATGGCACAGCTTGTTAATGTATTGGATGGTGCTCCATATCCGGAAACGGCACGTGCTCCAGTGATATCTAAAAAGTATTGTGCTTCTTCCGGGCTTAAGTCCAATACCTTTGCATTTGCAAAATGTAAAATTTTTCCTTTCATTTTTCCTTCAAAAAGCTCGGCTATTTCCTCTAAACTATAGTAATAGTCATTGAGACAAATGGTGTTTCTTTCGCCTGGCATCACTAAGTAGATTATTTCATAATTTTTAAAATTATGGTCGTCATAAAGCAATGCATTTAAGCTTTCTTCTAACCCCTCAATGGTATCACAGGTTTTGTAAATACTGGTTATACCTTGTTCAAAAGCCAATTGCTCTAAGTTTTTAATCACTTCAGTTGTGGTGGTAATTTCTGTATTAGGAACGGCTTCCAGGCAGAAAATAAAGGTATCAGAATCCATTAAATTCTGGGTGTTCGGATGGTTCATTAGTTACGAATTATTTATTGGTTCCAATAATTGTTAAAACGAGGTGCTTTAGTCTATTTTGTTTATAGCTTCTAAAAAATTTGTGATTGTTATTTGCTCAATGTTGTGGGCACAGTTTACAAAACTGCTTTCGATAGCGGATTTTCAATCCGTACCCGTAAATAATATCAAAATAATTCTAATAAAACCACTTCTAATTCACTCTCTAAACTGGCATAATTTCTTGCTGAATCATTCTCTTTTTGGGCTCGGATTGCAAATCCGCCCTATCGTTGTCCGAAAATTAAATATCCGAGTGATTAGGATTAAAAAGTATTCTCATTACATTATTTAAGTTAATGATAAGCTACCGTTTAGAGTTATTTTATCAGCATTAATGACCCCATAGTTTCTATACCATCAAACAAATTTTGAAGTCGAATGTTTTCATTTTCTGCATGCTGGTTGTTGTCATGATTCGCTATTGGAACGGAAATGGTGTTTGTTTTTAGATATTTTTCAAATAAATATAACGGTAGACTTCCTCCCATAGTTGGTTGCAGTACAACTTGGTCTTTTGTTGTGGCTTCAACTGCAGAAATCACCTTTTTGACAATTGCTAAGTCCATGGAGGTGCGTTGCGCATTTATTCCATTTTTATCACGGATGACTTTTATAATTTTAGGGTACAAATTTCTTTCTTCATCTGTAGGTTCGTTGCTTGTGACGAAGTAGCCTTGTTTTATTATATGATCAATTACTTTTTGTTGTTGTCTTTCCCAGTCGTTCCCTAATACTAACCTCAGGTCTATAACAGCGGTAGCAGTAGTTGGAATTTGATTTGAGGCCATTTTGCCTACGTTACCACTTTGCATACCATTTATGTTTAAAGAGGGCAGGTTGATCGATTCGCTTAATGTTTTATCTCGCATTTCAGCACTATTTATACCAAGCTCAGTTTTCATCTGTTCGTCAACAGAAGGAACTGTCAATAATGCTTTATTCTCTGATAGTGTTAATGGTATTACATCATCATAAAACCCCTTTATCGTCACGCGACCATTGTTATCTTTCATTGATGCTAACAGCTGTGCTAGCATCATCGCTGGGTTTGGAGCCCAATTACCATAATGTCCGCTATGTAATGGTCTTTTTGAGGCATATACCGTAAAGTAAAGGTTTGCATCTCCTCTAACACCAAAATAAATTTGCTTTTTCCCAGACTGATGTACCGGTCCGTCGCATATTATCCATAAATCGGATTGTAAAAGGGCTTTGTTCTCTTGTAGGATTTCATCTAGGTGTGTTGAGCCCTTTTCCTCTTCTCCTTCAAAAAAGAATTTAAGATTGTAACTCGGTTTTAAGCCGCTTTTATTAATGGCGTCGTAAGCATTTATAATAGCATCAACTCCTGCTTTGTCATCGGAAGCACTTCTGGCATATATTCTCCATTCGTTATTGTATTTTCCATCTAAAGGGAAAGGAATGTTACTGCCATTTTTATCAATAGCTGCCGTATATAACTTTGGGATAAAAGGACTCAGATTTTGATTCCATTGTTCAGGATTTACAGGTTGGCCGTCGTAATGGGCATAGAAAATCAAAGTTGTCTTTGCACCCGGTATAAGAACTTCACCGTAAACGGCTGGCGGAATATTTTTAGTTTTTCCATGTAATAACTGCACATTTTTGATACCTTTTCGATTCATCATTGACATGATGAAATCAGCATTTTTACGAAGGCTTAATGGCTCTGATGCTACGTTAGGGATACTTAAAAATTCTGAGAATTCAGTAATAATTTCGTTTGCGTTCTTTTGTGTGTATTTTTTTATTTTTAAACTTTCTACTGATTGTGCGTTAACTAGTTGTATAGTCAAAATCAAGAGTGGAATAATTAGATTAAGCTTTGTCATATAAAATAGGATTAGTTAAGTATTTAGAATATTAATTTTGCGGGCGGCTGCTACCAAATATATATAAATTTTTCCTGCTTTTGGGTTCCTATAACCAGGATAGGCGGATTTGTAATCCGTGCTCGTAAATAATATCAAAATAATTCTAATAAAACCACTTCTAATTCACTCTCTAAACTAGTATAATTTCTTGCTGAATCATTCTCTTTATGGGCACGGATTGCAGATCCGTCCGAAGGGTCTGGATTCTCCCGTAATAAGGGGATGGGATGGACTGTGTAAAACGAGTTTCATTGTTAGTGCCACGCCACATAACTCTAACTGTTGAAAGAAGGACTAATTTATTTCATTTATTCTCGTTTTTAGCAACATCTTGTTCCAACTTGAATTGGTGGACATTTCACACTTCCGTAACTACAATATACGCAACAATCTCCTTCTAATGGTCGCAATATTGTTTTACAATTTTTACACTCGTAGAAAAATTCACAAGCATTTGTCGGCATCATTTCGTCTTTTTTGTATCCACATTTCGGACATATGATTGTCGATTTCAATTCAACAGTTTTTCCTTCATATATTCCACAAGTTTTACAATTTCCGTATATTTTATTTTGATAATAATTTCCAATTGTTGCGATAAAAAGTCCAAACATTCCTGCATACATTAAATAAGTTGAATTTTCAGATTTACTCAAATAATATCCGGAAAATATAATTATTCCGCTCGAAATTGCAATTAATAATGGATAGAAGTATTTATGTTTTCTATACGAAATATATATTCCGATAATTGAAATCAAAACCATTATTTGAAAAATCCACATTGTCCAACCTCCGAATAATTCTAAACTTCCAAGCCCAAGTGCTGATGCTCCAAATGCAAAAAGAGGAAAACAACAAGGTGAGAAAATTGCAGTTAGAAAAAGTCCAAATGTTCCAAGTTTGTCAATATTATTTATAAGTTTAAATTTCATTTTTTTTATTTTCTTTTTTTTGACTTTTCTTTCGGTTTCTCTTTCGCGCAAGTCTTAGTGCCAAGGTCAGTTGTTTTTCCGATGGGTCTGGATAAAAACCTCCAAGCGAACTGTATTTTTGTAGTCACTGAGTGAATATAAGTAAGTCGAAAGTTTAAAAGTCGTAAAGTCAAAAGAATTAACTTTAAGTAAAACAGCTTTAAATCAGATTTTTACATGATTTTATCCTGATTTTAAAATACGACATTATACCATAGTTATTACTTATGTGATTTAAACTACACTAAAAATTCTTTTTTTTAAAACGGACTGTTTATTCATGAAATAAAATAAGTCACACAAAGTATTAAAAAATAACGACCAGCCCATTCTATATTATTTCAACAAACATCTTATGTTGTTATAGCTTTATACTTTGTAGCGATTTTTTGTTATTTGCTTAATGTTGTGGGCACAGTTTACAAAACTGCGCTAACTATTGTGGCATATCAGCGCTATCGGGTGCACGGATTGCAAATCCGCCCTATCGTTGTCCGAAAATTAAATATCCGAGGGATTAATATAATCGTTGTCCGAAAAAATCAGATGTCCGAGCGATCGGGGTAGCTGTTTTTTTTATTTATTTTCAATTTCCGTTACTATAGTTTTCGCCCAAATATCGCCTAAACGTTGGTTTCTGTCGGTGTTTTTAATTGTTATTATTCCAATTAGACCAAATGGGAACATATCAATTGGGTCCATTAAATGTCTTTTTATTGATTGGCTCAAACTCAATTCTCCGTTATTTTTGGTTAAAGATTTAGGTTTTAAGCTAACAATAGAATTTCCAAGAGTTGCTCCTAAAAATACTTCAGGAAGCACAATTATCGCAAACCAAAAAATAATTGGAACTAATCCTAATATTCCTGTAACCGAATATCCGCCTTCGTCATTCGGTTTTCCAAATGAGTAAACAAAAGCAAAGAAAAAACCATATACTAATGCATAATCAATAAATCCTGCAATAAATCTTTTCACTAAATTCGGCTTAGTAATATTTTCTCCCATTATTTTTTCAATATTAATTCAATCGATAATTTATCAACTTTTAAAAGTTCTAATATTCTTTCAGCTTTCAATTTGTCATTTTTTAAAGCTTTTTCAAATTCTTTGTCTAAACCGCAAACATAAAGTCTTTCATTGACCGTCATTCCGCCAATATTTTCCACAAAAATAATTTTATTCTCAATTTCTTTTTCAGTCATATTTTCGGATTCTGTGGTAAAATTGCTACCAACGTCAGTTCGTCTAAAAACCTCTAAACGAACTGTATTTTGTTATTCATTGAGTAAATATATGTTATTTAAACTACAATTAAAATTCGTTCTGGTAAAACTCGCTTTATGATTAATAAAATAAAACAGTCCGTAAAAAGGGTTATATATTGCTCTTAGAGTCCCAAAATATAAAGCCAGTATTCTTAGATACTGTGTGAGTAGATTGTGATCAATCAGGTTGAAGATTCGG
>NZ_RYDI01000012.1:0-8173 GCF_003970335.1 Flavobacterium sp. LS1P28
TATCAGCTTATTAAACTAATTTTTTGAAAGATATTTCTTTCTTTTTTATACTTTTTTTTCAACCCTTGATTCGCATATATTATCAATTATAACCAAAAAATGTTATAAATAATTAAAATAATTATGAAATAAATACCAATAAAGTGTAAATTATACAAATTTATACTATAATAACATAAAATTTAATAGAATGATTTAACGTATTAAAAAATACATTTACCAAGAAAATAGAAAAAAACGCAAGTGCTTCATTAATAAAAAATTATCTGACCGCATAAACCTAAGCTCAAAATGTAACAAATTTAAAAAACATCTACTTATTAATAATTCAAAAGTCTTTTGTACTTTTAAAATCTAATTTAATAGCACCCTACGCACCGTCGAAGGTCAAAAAATCATACATTCTAATGGCAAACCCGCTAATCAAAATAACCAATATCAAACGAGATTTTGTACTTGGAAATGAAATTGTATATGTTCTCAAAGGCATTGATTTAGAAATAAATAAAGGCGAATACGTAGCATTAATGGGACCTTCAGGATCCGGAAAATCTACCTTAATGAATTTATTAGGTTGCTTAGACACGCCAACTTCTGGTAGTTACATCCTGAATGGGAAGGATGTCAGCCAGATGAAAGATGATGAATTAGCCGAAATTCGCAATAAAGAAATAGGATTTGTTTTCCAAACTTTCAATCTTTTACCCAGAACAACCGCACTAGACAATGTAGCTTTACCCATGATTTATGCCGGTTTCTCTAAATCTGATAGAAATAAACGCGCCACGGAAGTTTTAGAACAAGTAAATCTTGCTGACAGAATGGATCACCAACCCAACCAACTTTCAGGAGGTCAACGCCAGCGGGTGGCAATTGCACGTGCCTTGGTCAATAAGCCGTCCATCATTTTAGCGGATGAACCTACAGGAAATTTAGACAGCAAAACCTCTCTTGAAATCATGAAACTTTTTGGAGACATCCATACCAATGGGAACACCGTTATTTTAGTAACGCACGAAGAAGAAATTGCCGCGTATGCGCATCGAATTATACGATTGCGCGACGGAATTATTGAAAGCGATACGACCAAATAATTTTTTTTAGGAGCTTTTTCCGGCTATACGCTTGTATCTCTTTCTTTTTTAAAAAGAAAAAAGAAACAGGATACCGCTTCTATCCGGGCTAAAAAATCTCACTTACAAATATCTTTTAAACCCCAAATAAAAACTAGTACCTAAAATGAATATCGCCATACTAACCTGCCAAAAACTTCCCGATTTAAATCCTGAAGATCAAAAAATAATTCCTGCACTAGCCAAACATAATATTAACGCCAAAGCGGTGATTTGGAGTGACAAAACCATTAACTGGGCTGATTTTGATTACCTAATTTTTCGCAATACTTGGGATTATTTCGAAAAAGAAACCGAATTTAATATTTGGCTCCACCAAATAGAAAAACTGGGTATCAAAACACTTAACCCGATTGAAATAATCAAACAAAACATACACAAGTTTTATTTGCGTGAAATGCAAAAGCAAGGAATCACAATATTACCAACCGTATTTATTGACAAAACAGACACTCTGAATCTAGCTGAACACCTACCTTCCCATTGGAAAAAAGCAGTCATAAAACCTGCATTTTCGGCAGGATCGTATCTCACTGAAGTTTTTGAAACATCAGATAGTGAAGAAATAAACCAGAAATATGCGACCATAGCTGCAGAGAAAGAATTGCTGTTACAGGAATTTATGCCGGAGATTCAAACTCTAGGTGAAACTTCATTTATCTTTTTCAATAAAAAATTCTCTCATGCGGTTAACAAAAAGCCGGTAGATGGAGATTTTAGAGTACAGTCCCTATTTGGTGGTATCTATAATTTGGTACATCCCAGTTCAGAATTGATTGAAAAAGCACAAAAAGTTGTTGATACTTTTCAAGAGAACTTACTGTACGCCAGGGTAGATGGGATACTGATTGATAATGAACTTTATTTAATGGAAATTGAATGCATTGAACCTGATTTATATTTCAATTTAAGTGAAGGTTCACTGGAACGATTTGTTACGGCAATAGTGGAATTAATACAGTAAATTTGTTTCCATCAAACAAATTACAAATTAACACAAACCTTGGATGAAAGTATATACAAAGACTGGTGATAAAGGAACCACGGCACTTTTTGGCGGAACCAGAGTCCCAAAGGATCATGCACGAATAGAAAGTTATGGTACGGTAGACGAATTGAATTCTCACATTGGACTAATCCGAGATCAGGAGATGAATTCCCATTACAAAGAAATTCTAATCGAGATTCAGGATCGTTTGTTTACAGTAGGCGCTATATTAGCAACGCCACCGGAAAAAGAAGTACTGAAAAACGGCGAACTTCGTTTGAAAAAACTCGGAATAATTGAATCAGATATTGAACTGTTGGAAAATGAAATTGACAGCATGGAAGAAGCATTACCACCCATGACTCATTTCGTACTTCCTGGAGGACATACAACCGTGTCATATTGTCATATAGCACGTTGCGTATGCCGTAGAGCGGAGCGTTTAGCAGTTCATTTAAGCCACAACGAACCGGTTGCAGAAATCGCAATAAAGTACCTGAACCGACTTTCTGACTACCTTTTTGTGTTGGCACGAAAGTTGTCTCATGATCTGAAAGCTACGGAAGTTCAATGGATTCCTAGAAAATAATTTGCAGCATTTAAGGTCTTTTTCAGTTGTATTTATGGTGAAAAAATGCAAACTTTTTAACCGCAAAATTTAAAACAAAAAAAACGTTCTTAACTTTTTATTAAAATAAATGATTTTTTACTTGTCTTTTTCAGTAAAAAATTTATTTTTGCACAAAACTAAACAGACAACAAGATGTATTGGACATTAGAATTAGCATCCTATCTAAGTGATGCACCGTGGCCTGCTAACAAAGACGAACTTATTGACTACGCTATTAGAGCAGGAGCTCCATTAGAAGTAGTAGAAAACCTTCAGTCTATAGAAGATGAAGGCGAGATATATGAATCAATGGAAGAAATTTGGCCAGATTATCCTACAGACGAAGATTATCTTTGGAATGAGGATGAATATTAAAAAGTAAACCAAGAAAAAGTCTCTAAAGAGGCTTTTTTTTTGTTTAAATTTACAGAATTACACAAACAGAAATAAAAACATATTATGAGTTTTATAAATAGTATTATCAAAGTCTTTGTTGGGGATAAATCTCAAAAAGATGTGAAAGCTTTACAGCCGTATCTTAACAAAATTAAAACTTTTGAAACTCCTCTAATGGCATTATCTAATGATGAGCTTAGAGCGCGTACTGCATTTTTCAAAGAAAAAATAAAACAAGACCGTTCTGAAAAAGATGCTAAAATTAGTGCTCTGAAAGTAGAAGTTGAAAGTATTGAAGATATCGACAAACGAGAGGATATTTACGTCGCTATTGATGCGCTGGAAAAAGAGGCTTATGATATTTCGGAAAAAACGTTGTTAGAAATTCTTCCGGAAGCTTTTGCTGTAGTCAAAGAAACGGCTAGACGTTTCAAAGACAGTACACAAGTAATTGTAACTGCCACTGCAAAAGACCGTGAACTTTCGGCAACAAAAAGCTATATAACTCTAGATGGAGACACTGCGATCTGGGCAAATTCTTGGAGTGCTGCGGGTAAAGAAATTACTTGGGACATGATTCACTATGACGTACAATTAATTGGCGGAATGGTTTTACATGAAGGAAAAGTAGCAGAAATGCAAACAGGTGAAGGAAAAACATTAGTGGCAACTTTGCCGCTTTACTTAAATGCATTGACAGGAAACGGAGTACATCTAGTGACTGTCAACGATTATTTGGCAAAAAGAGATAGTACATGGAAAGCACCTTTATTTGAATTTCATGGTATGTCAGTAGAATGTATTGACAATTATCAGCCAAGCTCAGAAGGAAGAAAAAAAGCATACGATGCTGATATCACGTACGGAACCAATAATGAGTTTGGTTTTGACTACTTGAGAGATAACATGGCACATTCTCCAGAAGATTTAGTGCAAAGAAAACACAATTATGCGATTGTCGATGAAGTCGATTCTGTTTTGATTGATGATGCAAGAACACCATTAATTATCTCAGGTCCAGTTCCTCAGGGAGATCGCCATGAGTTTAACGAATTGAAACCAAAAATTGAAAATTTGGTTAGTTTACAACGTCAATTGGCAAACGGCTTCCTATCTGAAGCTAAAAAATTAATAAAAGAAGGAAACACTAAAGAAGGTGGATTCCAATTGTTAAGAGCCTACCGAGCATTACCAAAAAATAAAGCATTGATTAAATTTTTGAGTGAAGAAGGAATTAGACAATTGCTTCAAAAAACCGAAAATCAATACATGCAGGATAACAAAAGAGAAATGCACAAGATTGATGAGGCTTTGTATTTTGTTATTGAAGAAAAAAACAATCAGGTAGAACTGTCTGACAATGGTATCCAATTCCTTTCCGGAGATACTGATTCTGACTTTTTTGTACTTCCGGACATTGGAACCGAAATTGCCGCTATCGAAAAAAGAAAACTTGATAAAGATGCAGAAGCGGAAGAGAAGGAAAAATTATTTCAAGATTTCGGAATCAAAAGTGAGCGCATCCACACCCTGACACAACTTTTGAAAGCATACGCTTTATTCGAAAAAGATGTAGAATATGTAATCATGGACAACAAAATCATGATTGTTGATGAGCAAACGGGACGTATAATGGACGGTCGCCGGTATTCTGACGGTTTACACCAAGCTATTGAAGCCAAAGAAAATGTAAAAATTGAAGCAGCAACACAAACATTTGCAACAGTTACATTACAGAATTACTTCAGAATGTACAACAAACTGGGAGGAATGACAGGAACAGCCTCTACTGAAGCAGGTGAGTTGTGGCAAATATACAAACTGGACGTGGTAGAAATTCCTACGAACAGACCAATGGCCAGAAAAGATAAAGAAGATTTTATTTATAAAACTACTCGTGAAAAATTCAATGCCGTAATCGAAGACGTTTCAGAATTATCTAAAGCAGGGAGACCGGTTCTTATTGGTACAACTTCAGTAGAGATTTCAGAATTGTTAAGCCGAATGTTGAAAATGAGAGGTGTTGCACACAATGTCTTGAATGCAAAAATGCACAAACAAGAAGCGCAAATCGTTGAAGAAGCAGGGAAACCTGGTGTGGTAACAATTGCAACAAACATGGCTGGTCGTGGTACCGATATTAAATTATCTGCCGAAGTGAAAGCCGCAGGTGGATTAGCAATTGTAGGTACGGAACGTCATGATTCGCGTCGTGTGGATCGTCAGTTGCGTGGTCGTGCAGGACGTCAGGGTGATCCGGGAAGTTCTCAGTTTTATGTTTCTCTGGAAGACAACCTCATGCGTTTGTTTGGTTCTGAAAGAGTGGCAAAAGTGATGGACAGAATGGGATTACAGGAAGGCGAAGTGATTCAGCATTCTATGATGACCAAATCTATCGAACGTGCTCAGAAAAAGGTAGAAGAAAACAACTTTGGTGTTCGGAAGCGTTTATTGGAATATGATGACGTAATGAATGCACAACGTGAAGTGGTTTACAAACGCCGTCGTCATGCTTTGTTTGGTGAGCGTTTGAAACTCGATATTGCCAACATGCTTTATGACACTTGCGAATTGATTGTGGACCAAAACAAAGCAGCAAATAACTTCAAAAACTTCGAATTCGAATTAATTCGTTATTTCTCTATTACATCACCGGTTACTGAAAGTGAGTTCATAAAACTCAGCGAAATGGAATTAACTGGCAAAGTATACAAAGCTACATTAGAATATTACACCGAAAAAACAGTACGAAGCGCCAGAGAAGCATTTCCTATTATAAAAAATGTTTACGAAGACAAAAACAACCAATTTGAACGCATTGTTGTTCCATTTACAGATGGAATCAAATCGTTGAATGTAGTTACTGATTTGAAAAAAGCCTACGAAACTGAGGGAGCTCAACTTGTTGCTGATTTTGAAAAAAATATTACATTATCTATTGTTGATGAAGCTTGGAAAAAACACTTGCGCAAAATGGATGAGTTGAAACAATCGGTACAACTTGCCGTTCACGAACAAAAAGATCCATTGCTAATTTACAAACTCGAGGCTTTCAATTTGTTTAGAGCTATGATTGACAATGTCAATAAAGAAGTAATTTCGTTCTTGTTCAAAGGCGATTTACCGGCTCAAGAAAACCAACAAATTCAAGAAGCGAAAGAAGTACGTCAGAAAGAAGACTTTCAATTGAGCAAAGACGAGGTGCTGAATTCTGATGAATTAGCAACACAAAATCGTGAAGCGGGACAAACGCAACAACGCCAAGTTACCGAAACTATCGTGAGAGATATGCCAAAAATTAATCGCAATGATACTGTTACGATTCAGAACGTGGCCAACGGACAAACGCAGGAAATGAAATACAAAAAAGCCGAGAGCTTAATCGCTTCAGGACAATGGGTTATCGTGAACTAAAAACCGTTTAAATTCCTCAAAATTAAATTCCTCAATTACGAAAGTAGTTGGGGAATTTTTTTTTGTTCTTAATTTATTTCAGGAGCCATTCCCGCCCTACGCTGCAAGCTATTTGGTTTCAAACCCTTTTTCTAGGTGCTGTCAGGAGCTTTCCCGAAGTCTCGCTATTCTCTCTGCCACCACCAGAAAAAAGTGGTTTTCAACCGGCATAGGCTTTCCGCTACTGTCGGGGCTAGAAATTTTGCGATACATAACTTTGTTTATGGTTTCCCGTAACAATCCTAAAAGCAAAGAATATATCTTTGAAAATAAATGAATAGCTGTTTCGTTTTTATAAGTATTTTCAGTGATTTATTTATATATTTGAAAATAAATAAAATCTGACGTTTAGGAGGGCTATTTTCCCAGTTTTGGGGTGATAAGTCTGATATCGTCAGACATATAAACTAGTTGTGCAAAAGCTTAACCGAAAAAACTTAAAAAAAATGTCATTTATCAATAATTTAGCAAAAGGATTTGTACGTTCGGTCGTAAACCAAGTAGGTCGAGATGGTGGAAAAGTAATAAGCAATAAAGTTTATGGAAATTCTCATTCAACACCGATAAAAATTGCAGGAAGTAACAATATTTATACTTCGGATAATCTAATTGAAGAAAAGGAATGTGTTTACATAAAATTTTTCTGGGCAATTTTGTTATCTACTTTAATTCCTCTAATAGGAAGTCTAATAGTTATTTATCGTGGATATGTAAATATTAAAAAAAATAAAACATCAATGTATAAAATTGAAAAACAACCAGTTTATTCAATTGATAGAAGACATACAACAGGCAAAAGATTAAATGGTTATAGGGAAATAAAAGTGCCATTTTATATTGAAATAGATGAAAAACAAAAAGCTAAAAACAAATTCAAATCAATTGGCTATTTTGTAATCAGTTTTTCAATTTTAATAATCTACATTATTTCTCAAAATAAATATTTTAACAACTAAATTTAAATAAAATGAAAAAAGTCCTTATTGCAGTTTTATGCTTTGTAACATTAATTTCTTGCGAGAAAAAAGATGAAAAAATGAAAGAGAATTTCACTTTAAAACTAAAAGAACAATTAAAAAATCCTGATAGTTTTGAATTTGTTAGTATGAATATTTCAAAAACTTTTACTGTTAAAGAAAGAAAGAAAACTACAACATTAGAAAGTTTGAATGAAATAAGAGAGATAAATAAACAACTTCCATCAGAAGATTTATTAAAACATATAGAAACTGAATATAATTTTTTAGAAAAACAAACTGATGAAAATAAAGAAGCCGTTTATTATGTTGATTTTATTGCAAAAGGAACAAATAGTTTTGGTGGAATTATACAATCGAAATATTCAGCAACTGTGCTAAACGATGAAAATCTAACAGTTTTAAGTATAAGTAAAAACGACTAAAAAAGACCTCCCGCTAGCGCGAGCGTCTCGCTCGTGCCCACAAAGTAAACACAATATTAATGCGAATCAAGGGTTTAAAAAGAAAGAAATATCTGTTTAAAATTATATTAATAAGCTGATAATCAGTATATTTAAAGTGTATCTAACGCACGTTTAAATATATGATTAATCAGCCTAAAGCCCTAAAATTA